>JBBRHU010000401.1:0-3180 GCA_038222255.1 Fimbriimonadales bacterium
GCCCGCTGTGCATACAGTCGCGGCATGTTCGCCCGACTCTGAATCTCTTGCGCTGAGAGCCTTTCTGATGCGAGCCACCACGCTCGATGTGCCTCTTCATCCACGCCCCCTGAATTGAGGAGCCACTCCAACCTCCCCTCGGACATTTCGCCCAGTTGAATGACAGGGAACAACCTGGCCTCTTGAATATCGAGGTCTGCATCCTCAAGGGGGAGCTGGCGTGCATCGAACCATTTTTCGGCGGGTTTGCCTAACCACTTTGTCTTACCCTCGCCGACTCCACCGCTAAATCGATCATCAAATCCGTAGACACGCACACACCAGCGATTTTCGCCGATGGGAACGAAGTCCACACATTCGCCGACTCCGAGCTTGATCGGAAACGGCAGCGCGGGGATATTGGTGGCGACATTGCCGCCAGCAAAGGTCGAGCCCTCAGAGAGATGTGAATTCTCAATCCAGACCTTGGCGTCGTGGAGATATTCGGGGACTCGCTCGAACACGGTGTTGAGAGCGTGTTGGTTCAGCCGTCGACTCGCAGCCGTCGTGAACCCAAGGTCGCTCCGCTTGGGGCTCGAACTTGTCTGCAGCTTAGTCACCGCTTCGACGAGTTGTCGGTTTGTGCCGAAGTGGTAGAAGTCATCCCCAGCCGCCACCACCGCTGTCGAAAGCCCACGGCATTCTGGCCGATCAACCGATGGGTGATCCCCGAGGCCGAGTCCAAACTCGGAATACAGATCGAACTTGGAGACTCCCGACGGGAAGGTTTGCGTTGAGGCGTCCCAACCACAGGCTCCCATAAGAGCAAGCACTGCGCGCTCGGTCAGGAACCAAACCCCAGCGTCCACCAAGCAGCGATGGGTTTCGGCGTGCTTACGCATCTGACCGGTCGAAGGCTTCTGCAGAAAGAAATCGACCTTGGATGCTTGTCCCCAAGGGGTGAAGAAGGTTCCAAAGTGAGTTGCCTCTTCCATTGGCGCCTCGAAACCAAGTGCAACGACATCCGCAGAAGGAAGCTTAGACGGCAAGTCCTTTGCTCGGAGGAGCGAATCCCCACTGATAATCGCGACAACAACATCATCTCCGACAAGGTCGAAGAGCGAGTCCATTTCTGCGGTCTGTAAGTCGAGCAGGTTCTGATCAAACGCCTGACCGACACTCCCACGCTCGATCGAAATTGGCATCAACGCCTTACCCGCCGACGCGTATGCCGGGAGCCTTCGGCTCTGACCTCCTGAGTGGACAACAAGCTTCGGGCGCGATCGTAGCCACTCCACGAAGCTGGCACCTCCACCCGTCACTTGCCAAGCCTCAAAGAGCAAATTAGCCGTCCCCCCGCCCGACCCAATCGGCCGCCCGGGGTCATGAGTGGCAAACCAATCAGGCAGAGTCTTCTTTTCAAGCTCGGAGAACTGAGCCGACATAGAGGCCGGTAGCGTCACCAAGCACTGAAAGAGAGCCATCAGCCAAGTATATCAGTCCACCAGAGGTGGATCTGAGGTTGGGATTGAGTGAGGTCTGTAGGCTGTTGGACAAGTGGTGAAATCGAGCTATGACCTGCAAGATCGCCGCCCAACCTCAATTCCTAATGACTTTGCCGATGCCCTAGCTCGGGGCCGGTTCTGGGTCTGACTGGCAGTAAGGAGTCTTGAAACCTACGATGAGTTGCGGGCGTCAATAACAGCATCGTCGAACGAAGTGTGAGTCAGACAAAAGAGGAACTCGCTTCGCTATTGCTTATGGTCGAGGAGGGGCAAGACGTGGTGATTACTCGTGATGGAAAGCCAGTGGCTCGACGGATTCAAATCGCTCCGGTGATCAGTGTTCGAAAGCTCGGATCACTAGTTGGGCGAGGCTGGATCGCTGATGATTTCGACGCTCACTGCCCAGAGATTGATGAGATGTTTTACGGCAGGTCCGGATGAACGTTCTACTCGATGCTCAGATCTAGATTTGGGCAATCATTAGCCCCACGAAACTCCCGCTAGAAGCAGAGCGAGTTCTCCTCGATTCTTCGAACAGACTCTTTCTCAGTGCAATGGGCATCTACGAGGCCACAATCAAGCAACAGCTTGGAAAGCTTGAGCTGCCCGCCGAGGCGTATCTGGAGACTCAGATTCTCGGTATCGAATTCGTGGCCTTCGATGCTGAGTGTGCGAAGCTAGTGGGGAAATTGCCCTTGTTCCACAGAGACCCGTTTGACCGAGCGATCGTTGCGCAGGCAAGTCAGTCCGACTTCACACTCATCACTGCGGACAAGGCGCTGCAGAGTTATTCAGACTTTGCAAAGATTCGGGTCGTCGCTTAGCCGTTGCCTTTGAGTTCCAACGTTTGCTGCCGGCAACTTGGCTCAAACCGCCCAAGTCGTGGATAACATCCTGAGCCATGAGTTTCCCGAGTCGTTGCTAACGATCCAAAGCTTGAACAAAGTATTCTCCCCTTATGCGACTGGAATCCCTCGATTTCTTTAAAGAGATCGTGAACACTCCCTCCCCTTCGGGCTTTGAAGAACGTGCGGCGGAGGTTTATCGACAGTACACGCGTGACTTTGCGGACAAGATTACGACCGATGTCCACGGGAGCGTTGCCGCGATCCTTAACCCGGAAGCTGAGATGAAGATCATGCTTGCCGGGCACATGGACGAGATCGGCTTTATCGTCCACTACATTAGCGATGATGGCCTTCTCTACTTCCAGGGCATCGGTGGTCATGACAGCACGATTCCGATTGGCCAGAGAGTGTGGATTCACGGCAAAGAGCGCGTCGCGGGTGTCATCGGCCGAAAGGCGATTCACCTTCTCGATGAAGACGAGCGAAAGAAGAAGCCCGAGCTGAAGGACCTGTGGATTGACATCGGTGCCTCCAATCGAGCAGAAGTCGAAGCACTGATTTCGCTTGGCGACTGTGTGACATTTCAGGTCGAGTTTCAGCACCTCCTCGGTGATCGAGCAACCGCACGAGGGTTTGACAACAAGATGGGCAGCTTCGTCGTTGCCGAGGCCTTGCGGCTTCTGAAACTCGAAGGTGGGCTTGATCCGAACGTTGGCGTCTACGCAGTCGCGACAGTTCAGGAGGAGATCGGACTACGTGGCGCTCGGACGTCCAGCTATTCGATTGCGCCGCATAGCGGACTCGCGGTCGACGTCAACCACGCGATCGACTACCCGACGGTAAGCAAG
>JBBRHU010000402.1:0-3160 GCA_038222255.1 Fimbriimonadales bacterium
CTGGGCCTTAGCTTCCGCCTTTGGGAAGCTAAATAATCTCGTTCATCGGATAGGGTTCAACGTCGAACTCGATACCGAGCCCTCCCCTGAGCAAGGTTTGGAACTCCGAACCTATTGCTATCGATTCTGCGCTGATTGGTCGTCTAGTTCGCACGGCAACGGCGGAATCTGCGTGGATGTGGCACCGGTGTCTGCCTTCGGCCCTAACCGCTGAGAAGCGAATTTGGCCATCGGGTGTGTAGCTCGTCAAGTTCACCTGGTTAAGGTCGCCAAGTTGCGGACGCACGTACATCGAGCCGTCAGGTTCGAATCCGACACCCAGGATTGCGTGGTGAACCATGATGCTCGGCGAGACAGCGCAATGACTCATCAGAGATCGGGTGCCCGGGGTGACTTCCCACATTTCCTGGATTGTTCCGTTGGTCTGAACGGAATACATCGGGACCCAGCGCTCTCGATACTCTTTGAGAATGAGATCAACTCTGCCCAAACTTGCCCAAGCCCAATGGCGCCAAACTGCGTTCGCAGGATAAGACATGCCGAGCGACTTTGGCTGGTTCGTCAAGATCGCGATCGAAGGCTGTGGGTTCGGAACCACCTGAAGCCCGTGTCGATGTAGCCAGATGAGGTGGCTGAGCGAGCGATCACAGTACCTCGGCTCAGGTTCGCCGGGGTTGACGCGGAGGGTGTGTGTCGGTTCATCGAAGAACTTGGCAAAGACGGAGGCGAGATGGGGTTCGCATCCGTGAGGGGCTCCTGTGAGCCAGCTGAGCATCACCTTCATTTGAGCCCAGTAAAGATTTAGAGCAAGTTGCTTATGCGTCTGAGCTTGGTAAGCGTCGTGATCAATCCAGACGGCCTCTGCACCAATGTCGTCCACTTTCAACAACCCCTGATCGTCGCGGATTGTATTGAGGTAGCGCTCAAACTTCTCAATCTTGCTTCGGTTCGCCTCGAACGGCAATCTGTCTCCAGTCTCGAGCCAGTGGTTGACATGGTCGATCACGAAGCCCATCGAATGGTCGACGAGGGACCCCCAACCCGTAGCTCCGATTTGGCGCTGGGCAAGACGGGCGTAGCGGTCGTATCCTGGCCAAGAGTCGAACCAGACTCCGTTGAGCATCTGCCCGTGCCCATATTGTTCCAGGAACCGTCTTGAAAGTTCGTGCTCGCCATAGCCGAGCCGGACAGCATGGAGTTGGTGCGAGCAGTCTCCAGCGTATTGCTGGCGTTCTCTCGCCATGCCGTCGACGATTGTCTCCTGTGCACTATTGAGTAGCGTCTGCGCACTTGCCTCGAAAAGGAGGTTCAACCCTTCTTCTTCGGTTGTCGGAACGGGAAGGGAGGAATCAAGCAGTACTCGTTCGCGAATGCCAACTTGGTGGACTCGGAATTTGGCGCCTTCCGGAATTGAAAGATGCAGCTGAATGAGTCGACAGCATTCGTAGTCAAAACACTCGTAGTCAACTTGCTTGGGGTCGGAGATGAATCGTGACCAGGTGTAAAAGTGGGTGTCAAGCAGTTCTTGGCCTTCCGCCTGGCTCTCGTTCACGATAAGTTCAACTCTGATCGACTTGTTCGACTCGAGTTCGAAGAAGGGGAATCCTACGACCTCTTTCGGGAGAGCGTAGGTGAGAAGCAGACACACATCTGTGCGAGGCGTGTGGAAGAGGTCGTCCAGGTCGGTCGGTTCCGTGAATATCTCGTAGCCGACCGGAATCCTGAAATCGAACCAGTCGTTAGGATCGCCTTGCCACTTGATCTCCCTCGCTGCCACTAGGGTGGCCTCAAGGTCTCGCTCACGCATCATGCCAATGCGTCGAGGCGTGATGGTGGTTAGTTCCGGCGAAATGCAACGCGTGTCTTCGTCGTAGGTCGTTCGGTTGCTACCGAAAGAGGATTGCGAACTTGCACCGCTAATCTCGCAAGCGGAGTGCCACGGCTCATCAGGGACGAATTCGATCTGGTTCCAACCGTGTTGCGCGAGGGTGGCGTCGTATTCCTCTTGGAGGGCACGGAGATACCAACGCTTTGGCCTTCCTGGCCGGTGAGATCGATCGATGGAACAGGTCCAGCTCTGGTCAGTGACGATGACTTGAGAGCCAAGGTCGAGTTTGCAGATCAGCCCCGGCTGTCCGGTCGGGGAAGTGCCGTCACCGTGGCCATAGAAGAGCACCTGCACAGCGATCACATTTTTGCCCACTCGCAAGTGTTTGGAGATCTCAACGGGATCGGCTTCGGCGTGCCGCGGATCAAAGGGGGCCGGACCAAACTGAATCCGCTCGCCATTCACATACAGGAGGTATCGACTGTCCGCAGAGATCCAGCCTGGTGAAGATGTTGGGAGATCCGTCAGAGTGAACTCGTGCCGAAAGAAAACGAACGTGCAGGGAGGTGTCCGCTCGCAGGGAATCCAAATCCACTTTGCCGGTGAGAGGTCAAAATGTGAGTCGAGGAAATCTGGTTCCATCAGAGCGAGATTACACCTGCGGTGGCCGGTCGTTGTACTTCTGAGAAATCGGAAGGAATCTTTTCCACAGTGTCTCCCGTCTCAAAAACTAGGGAACGCGGGACTATTCGTGGGCCTTTAGATCGGAAAACACCGTTCGGGGAGGTGAATCTCACCGGCAGGACGGTGTTGTGCCTTGCGCTTCACCGACATGCGCGGGTATTCTCCCTTATTGCGTCAACCAACGCATGCGCCTTTCCGAATGACGGGATTCGTAGCGTTGGTAGACAAGAAGAATTCACAGGCGTACAGAACGATGAAAGTCAGAGCCAGCGTTAAAAAGATTTGTGACAAATGCAAGATCATCAAGCGATCCGGAGTGGTCCGCGTGATTTGCGAGAACCCTAAGCACAAGCAACGTCAGGGCTGATTGGAGAACTAAGAACGAAGCATGGCACGAATTGCAGGTATCGACCTTCCCCGCGACAAATCGGTGATCTACGCATTACCGGTCCTTTATGGAATTGGTAAGCACAACGTTCACGAGCTTGTCGCGAAAGCGGGCATTGACCCTCGAACGAAGATCAAGGAACTTACAGAAGTGGAAATCACCACTTTGCGTGAGATTCTTGATCGCGACTACCAGGTAGAGGGTGACCTGCGCCGAGAAGTGCAGGGCAACATCCGCCGCCTGATTGACATCGGGTCCTA
>JBBRHU010000403.1:0-3160 GCA_038222255.1 Fimbriimonadales bacterium
GAACTCCTCAAACGGTACGTCTTCGACCTCGCCAGTTGCCCTAAACTCCTCGTAGATCGAACGCAGCACTTGAACCTGGGTGGGCTGGAACCCGTATGCGTCAACCCAGATTCCAGGCTTGTCTTCGCCCGTCCGGTACGAGACTGCTCCGACATACAGGGGTTCGTCCGTAGCAAAAATTTCGGATGAAATCTCGGTGTGCCATGCACCCTCGCGACACTTCACGCCCTTCTCTTCAAGCTCAGCGCGAACTTGGTCGGGATCAAGCTTTGAGATGGAAACCACACTGACTCCAGTCGAGATGAGCGCGGCTGTTACGAGCGCGCCCTGACTGATTCGAGAGATGTAGGCCTCTTTCAAGTTGAGCATTCGGTCGATCGTTTCCACAAAATCGGAAAGAGGCACCTGAAGAGTCATGAGTTCATAGTGTCCTAAGTTGCGTCAGACGTGCAAGCCGATCTACACTTTCCTTTACGGCGCGTCGTCGCGCCTTTTGTGCCATGTCCGACACTATCCAAACCCTCCTCCACGAGAACCGCTCATTTCCACCTTCGGCAGAGTTTGTGGCTCAAGCAAACATCAGCGATCCCGAGGTGTATGACCGAGCTCATCACGACTACGAAGGCTGGTGGGCCGGCTGGGCAGGGAAGCTTGACTGGTTCGCAAAGTGGCATACCGTCTGTGACTACCATGCTCCGTACGCAAAGTGGTTTGTCGGTGGAAAGCTCAACGCGTGTTACAACTGTGTTGACCGCCATGCAGCATCTGGAAAGCGGGCGATCGTGTGGGAAGGTGAACCTGGCGACTCCCGAACAATCACCTACGCGGAGTTGAAAGATGAAGTCTCCAAATTGGCGAACGCCCTTCATGAACTTGGAGTGAGGCGCGGCGACCGTGTGAGCATCTACATGCCGATGGTGCCCGAGCTCGCAATGGCTATGCTGGCCTGCGCTCGAATTGGAGCCGCACACTCGGTCGTCTTTGGCGGTTTCAGCGCAGAATCACTTCAAGAGCGGACCAACGACGCATCATGTAAGGTCATTATCACGGCAGACGGAGGTTGGCGACGGGGTGGCATTGTCCCTCTAAAGGCAACCGTCGATGAAGCGATGGAGTTAGGCTGTCCGACCGTCGAAAAGGTTCTCGTCCTGAATCGAACTGGGGAGCCGGGCACGGTCACCAACGGAGTTGAAACTCCGAAATACGTTCGAGGCACCTGGGTTGAGGGACGTGACATTTGGTGGAACGACATCGTCGATCGGCAGTCCACGGAATGCGTCTGTGAGCCGATGGATGCAGAGGACCTGTTGTTCATCCTCTACACGTCCGGTTCAACCGGCAAGCCAAAGGGCATCACCCACACTACGGGTGGATATCTCACCGGCGTTCTCGCCACTGCAAAACTCGTTTTTGACCTAAAGGACGACGATCTTCATTTTTGCACCGCAGACTGCGGTTGGGTGACCGGACACAGTTACATCGTCTATGGCCCGCTTGCGAACGGAGCGACGGTTCTGATGTATGAGGGAGCTCCAGATACCCCCGACAAAGATCGGTTCTGGCGGATTATCGAAAAACACAAGGTCACGATCCTTTACACAGCTCCAACCGCGATTCGCACATTCATGAAGTGGGGCAATGAATACCCCGATCGTTGCGACATGAGCTCGCTGAGGCTGCTCGGTTCGGTCGGCGAGCCGATCAACCCTGAAGCTTGGGTTTGGTATCACGCTACGATTGGAAAGGGTCGATGCCCGGTTGTAGACACTTGGTGGCAAACCGAAACCGGAGCGATCATGATTTCGGCCCTACCCGGCATCACGCATTGCAAACCAGGCTCAGCCACACATCCATTCCCGGGAATCATGATCTCGGTCTTGAACGACGCGGCAGAAGGTGTTCGTGTGACAGGGCCGAACCCCATCACACACGAGCAAGGTGGTTTCTTGGTAATCGAACGACCTTGGCCGGCGATGACAAGAGGAATCTTCAACGACGCAGATCGATACGTGAAGACGTACTGGAGCCGGTTCGAGAACAAGTATTTTGCTGGTGATGGCGTTAAGCTTGACGGCGATGGGTTCCTCTGGTTGATGGGCCGAGTAGATGACATCATGCTTGTCGCAGGGCACAACATTTCGACGATGGAAGTTGAGAGTGCCCTCGTCGACCACCCGGCCGTCGCGGAGGCAGCCGTCATCGGCAAGACCCACGATGTGAAGGGACAGGCGATCGCGGCCTTCATCAGCTTGAGAGCGGGCCACGTGGGCAGCGATGCGCTGATTGCTGAGATCAAGAAGCACGTTGCTCACAAGATCGGTCCGATTGCTCGACCGGATGACATCTTCATCTCGGCCGAACTACCGAAGACTCGGAGCGGAAAGATCATGCGCCGCTTGCTTCGAGACGTTGCCGAAGGGAGAGCCCTCGGAGACACGACTACGCTTGCCGACCCATCGGTCGTGGCGTCGCTAAAGGACAAATACGAATCCAGCGAAGGTTAAGGGGTACCCTCAACAGGTCAACCTGTGAGCGAATCCCCCCGACCATGTATCGAGTTTAGGAACGTGTCTGTGGAGTATCCCGGGCACGTTCGCGGACTTCAAGACGTCTCCCTCAAGATCGCACGTGGGGAGTTTGTCTTTCTCGTCGGTCAAACCGGAGCCGGAAAAAGCACAATCTTCCGCCTCTTAACGCGTGACGTCAAGGCGACCAGTGGTCAAGCACTTGTCGACGGCCGAGACCTCTCGGAAATCCCAGATCGCAAGGTTTATCTCCACCGGCGCGAGATCGGATTTGTCCCCCAAGACTTTGCGCTTCTTCCCCGAAAGCGTGTTTGGGAAAACGTTGCCTACGCACTCCGAGCAGTTGGACACACAAAGAAAGAGGTTCGTCGGCGCGTCCCGGACATTCTCGATCAGGTGAACATTGGGCGGCGTGCAGATGCTTTCCCGCATGAATTGAGTGGCGGAGAACAGCAGCGTGTGGCGATCGCGAGAGCCCTCATCAACAATCCTCCGCTCTTGCTGGCCGATGAACCTACCGGCAACCTCGACCCCGAGCACTCTTGGGAGGTTATGGAGATCCTAAAGGGTCTGAACCTCAAGGGGACGACCGTGGTCGTTGCGAGTCACGACGTAGTCGTGGTTGAGAGAATGAA
>JBBRHU010000404.1:0-3098 GCA_038222255.1 Fimbriimonadales bacterium
AAGGCAAAGACCGGAAAGTCTCCCGAAGACTTCCGAGACATGCTCGCGGCACAAGGCTTGTTTCGGCCAGACATGAAGGCTGGCGAACTCGTCAGCTGGCTCAAAGAGAACTTTGACGTCGGACATGGACACGCGATGGCGACATGGGCGGTATTCAAAAACAGCGGCTGGGTGAACGACCCTTCAAAGAAGAAATCCTAAGCCGTCGGCCAAGGCTTCTCGCCTGAGCCAAACCTTGTTCCACTTGGGAAAACCATTCCCATTTCTTCGCGAAGCTCAACGAGTAACTGGTCGGCGCTCTCAATCATTCGCTCCTCGATCACCTCCTGCCCCTTGCGGCGAATGAGTTTGTTGTTGATCATTCCAAGCCGCTCACCGTTGGGCAGAGCGCGCGCGCAAAAGAGATTTTGTGCAAACTTGGCGTTGGGATTCGTGCTCGTCCACCAGTTAGCGACCTCACGATCGATCTCTGTCATCTCCTCGCCAGTGAATTCGTACACGTCAACCCACCCCTGAGCCGAGAGGCACTGGTGGAAGAACTTCCCTTCCTCGTGGACGATTCTGCGAGTTTCGTGGGCAGTCGGTTGCTCCTCATTGAGGACCCTTCGAATCGGTGAAGTCAGCGACATTCCCCCAACGCCGACGTCGAAGATCCATTCTTCGCTCTGAACCAGAACGGACAGAAACAGGTGAGTCCGTGGTGGAACGATGGATCGAGCGAGTCCCTGACGAACTCTCCCTGAGAGCGGAGTCACCTCGTATCCAATTTCGCTCAGCACAGAAAGCATGAGACCGTTCTGCTCAAAGCAATATCCCCCTCGACGATCGTAAATGAGCTTTTGAAAGAGCGCTTGAGGGGAAAGATCAATCTGCTTTCCCACTAGAACATCGAGATTCTCAAACGGAATTGAATGGGCGTGGAGGTATGCAAGTTGGTGCAAAACCTCTAGGGTTGGCACCAACTTGCCCTCAAATCCAACGCGTGCACGATAGGCTTCTAAGTCAATCATCCCGTGTCTGGATAATCTACCGAGTTACCACGCGCACTTGCTTAATCGACCCGTTAGTGGTGAAATCCGTTCCGTAGCTCATCGTCACCTCAAGCTTGATCTCATGATGTCCGGGGATGGTTAGAACCGGCTTGGAGCTATAACCTGCTCCACCCCTCGTCACCGTCACGCGGACAACCTGACTGCCGACGATCTCTGCCTCGATTTCCGCAGGTTGGTAGCGCCACATTTCACCTGGCCGATAGCGATAGTAGTTTGAAACTCGGTCAAGGTTCTCGTTCGTAACCCCGTATTTCGAGAGGGCTTGCATCAGCACGGACTTATTGCGGTTCACCTCGCGCGGATCGGGTTCGCGGCCACCTGGTTCTGGATGTACACCGCTAAAGGCGTCTCGAAAAACCTCGTCTTTCACGCCAAGAGCAGCGGCGATGAGAATCACCGGTCTGCCGCGGTCAACTCCGACAGTTTGGTAGCCGCCCGAGATTTGTAGCTTCACCTTTTGAACATCGCTTTGAAGAGCCGGTGCGGCCGGAAAGGCCACCGCGGCAACCATTAAGAGCTGCATAGTTACGAGCCTGTCAAGTAAATTCATCTGCTTCACTTCTGCGCACCGGGTTGGTGGCTTGCACGAGATCTTAGGGAGGAGTTATTTGGCTTTCATTTGGGCTCCATCGACCCGCTGCCTTTAGGACGCGGAGCGCGCGGAGCGTATTCCAGCGACTTTCTTTGCCCATCCGCTCCATATCGAACAGAGTCACGCCCGGAATTCGCTTTTCAACCGGCCATAGCCCAGATGCATTTCTTCGCGCTTCGAGCATGTCGAGTGGGTCATCAAGACGCGAGTCGGTAATGGACGGCGTTGACCGGATGTAGTCGAGTCCGCGCAGCACCGTGTAATGCCAGTGTGATGGAAAGGTCAGGTCGAGAAAGCACTCTCGAATGACCGCTCCAGTTTTGTCCGATCGGTACAGCTGATGCTGAAGCATGAACTCGATCGCGCGCGCCTCAGCTTTTTCGAATCGTCCCTTCTCTACCACCCCGCTCTCAACTGCCTGGCGGAGGCCCTCCAACACATTGAAAGTTGTGTGAAACGAACTGTGCGAAGTCTTGGGCTTCACCCGAACCCGACAATTCCACCCACCATCCGCAAGCTGCTGATTCAGAACGACTTCTGCGAGACCTGGAAGTCGCGGGTCGAAGGGAGCGAAGTACGAGCCAATCCGCAGCCAAAATCCGAGGTGGCACAGGTCCATTTGGTTCGTCAGTCTTTCGGGCGAAACAGGTTCGTTCGCGGGCATGAGCCTTCCGACGACGTGCTCGAAAGCGGGAGAAAATCGATTCGCCGTTGGCGGCATTCCCAGGTCGATGAGCTGGAGCAAGGTCCAAATCGTTCCGGTCCAACGGGCATTTGGCCAACTTCCATCTCCAAGTTGACGTTTGAGAAACTCTTCCCCCCAACCTTCCGTCGCCACTAATTCTCTGTCCGCCCGCCAATCTTGGCCAAGCAGATCTCGCTTGGTTTGCCAACGGATAGCAGGATCACCAGCAAGGAGAAACGTGACCTCATCCTTCATCAGTCTAATTCTAGCGACAAAGTTTAGGGAGAATGTTTCGCCGCACCGCAGCCGCCCTCTGAAAGCGCAAGATCTGAATATGCTCGAAAGCTAAGATTTACTTCCCCGGATACAGGCGTGAACGGAAGCTTGAGATTAGGACGAAGAGCGAAGACGCGGCAAGCGCGAGATATGAGACCTATTTCGAACGTAAACTAATGTGTCCATGAGTATCCCTACGCCTGCTTACGCTGTCCACTCGCCGACCACACCCCTCGAGCCATGGTCGCTCGAACGACGTGAGCCGGCAGCGAACGATGTTCTGATCGAGATTCTCTACTGTGGAGTCTGTCACTCTGACCTGCATCAGGCGAGAGACGAGTGGGGCGGATCCATCTATCCCATGGTTCCAGGGCACGAAATTGTTGGAACAGTAACTCGAGTTGGATCTTCGGTCACCAAGTGGAAAGTGGGTGACACCGTCGGCGTCGGCGTGTTCATAGACTCCTGCCGCGAGTGCGCTCCTTGCAAATCG
>JBBRHU010000405.1:0-3095 GCA_038222255.1 Fimbriimonadales bacterium
AAGTTCAGGCCGTTAAGGCACTGCTGGACGCCGACAAACTGAGCGGCAAACAGGGTGTTCTTATCCGCCCTGAGCGAGACCACAAAGAGCGCAACCGTCCAGAAAATCCCTGAGAGGATCCCGATCAGGTCCCCCCTAACCCAAAGGACCATGCTTAGCCCGATAAGGACAGAGATCCCTCGTAGCACCCACTGTGCCGACTTCGGACTCGCGCTAAGCACCATGATCGCGATCCCGACGATTGTCGCGCCGAGATAGCCAGCGTTGAGCGTGAAGAAAGGGCTACCACCGTAGACGTAGGTCACGCCTGAGGTGTCTCCGTTGACGGCGATCTTCTGCACGTTTCCCCCGGTTGCCAGTCCAATGAGGGCGTGGCACAGCTCGTGAACGTGGGTGTTCAAGTAGGAAAAGGGAAGGAGCACGTAATTCGCGAGCGGCACGAGGGATAAGACAATAGTCAGGACAATCGACCCAATCAGCGCCTTGTGCAAGGCCCCCAATCCTCTCTGTTCCGGCTTCATTCTGGTTATTTTACGTCCGATGGCGGGGTTCGGTTGCTTAGGTTGCTTTTTGCCTAGCTCTGCAAGCGGCAGTGCTCAGGCGTGTTCGGTAGCGCGACGTTGAATCAGAAACTCCGGACCACATGTCAGCTTCTTCGCGAGCGGAGATTTGGGGTCGATTACTCGCCAGAAGGGGGCGACCTCAGTTTTGCCAGCTCCAAGTTCTTCCAGAGCGATCTCAGCGATGATGCGTAGAAAAATCCCGGTGACGAGAGGGCAAGTGACGTCAGCATCGGCGTTGAGCGCGAGCGTCTTGCGGAGTTCGACTGGAGTCGTGACCGATCCCGATGGGATTTGGTTCACGACTTCGAGCACATCGGCAGGCGTTGGAATGAGCATTTTTGCTCCGGCAGGGAAGCCGAGCCTTGGCCTATCCATCACGCACACCTTTGCGACATCGCCGTTGTGGAACTTCTCGGTCCAGGTTTTTGCCATTGTGAACTCACTCCGGGAAGCCGGGGGCTTGTTTGATTTGGTAAGCCTGTCCTTGATGGTAGGCAGGGTGGAATGTGAATCGAACCATTGCGCCTTGACCGTCGATCATCGGGCCGAGGGCGCTCTTGATCGTGTTTGAGCGAACGACGGCATCGTTTTCGTCAAGAAGGGTTCCAGCGAGTACGCGGCCCTTTGCGAGAGATGCGGCGACGAACTCGGAAGTGATTTCGTCGTCGGGGTAGGGAAACGGGTTGTCGTTGACGCAACCTTCTGTGGCAGCGAGCTTCAGGCGCGCATCGTCCACGGACAGCTCAAGACCGCGGAGTTGCGAGCAAAAGCTCACCTCAACCCCCGCGACGTGCAACGCCATCTGACCGATTGACAATGCACCCGGATAGAGCTTCCAGTTGAGCTGGGCTTGATTCAAGCCCAGCACTTCATCATCAAATCGCTTTCGCGAAAGGGTCCAAGCCGCCAAGTAGTCCGACATAGATCGAACTTACCTCAGGGGGCCCTACGGCAGGGTCCGGCGGCCACCGCCGAGGGACTTCCTCGACGAATTCAAATAGACCACATAACCGATTGCCGCCACGATCGCGATCGGAATCGCAAAACTTAGAATCGTACTGACGAGGCCGATCAGGATCTTCCAGGCGAGCCACCCGCCGAATAAGAGCGCGACCAGCAGGAGAATATTCTTTAATGCACTTCGATCTTCCATAGAGACTTTTTCCTATGTCTTATCACTCCATACGGATCGAACGGAGTGAAGGATGCAACCCGAAGCAAAGACCCAAATAAGGTTCGATGCTATCTATAGCTCACGATCATGCTATCGTATTTTCATCTATGAGTCGGTCTCATTCACTCGCCGCGGCCCTCGCCCTCGTCTGTATTGGTTTTGGAACGGTCACTTATGCACAGACCACACCCGCACGGGTGCCGGCTACTCCGATCAATCTGCCTCCTCCCGCAAAACGGACGGTCCAACCAGATGACTACAAACTGTGGGAATCGCTGCAGGGCTCCGCGATCAGCAACGACGGTCACTGGCTGAATTACTCCATCGGTCACATCGAAGCTGACGGCCGGCTCACGATCCGAAATACCGACACTCCGCAACGTTGGGACATTCCGAACGGAACTCGTGCGCGGTTTAGTGAGGATTCTGCCTACGTTTCGTTCATGGTTGGGCCGGGCAAGAAGGTAACCGATGCCTTCCGAGAAGCTGCTGCGATGCCTCGACCACCGCAGGCTCCACCACTCAAGGCTCCCGAATCGAAAGGCGTCATCAAGAACCTTGCAACTGGCGAGGACATTGTGTTCGACAATGCGCAGAGTGTCCAGATCACCAAAGGAGGCTACGCGCTCGTTCACAAGGCTAAGAACCCGGCCCGTCGCGATAGTGGTGCTGAACTTCTGGTGATTAACCTGAAGACGGGTGAACAGCTTTCGCTGGGCAATGTAGCCGGTATCTCTCTCAACGAAACTGAGACGATCGCAGCCCTCATGATTGAGACCGACACCGAGTCGAAGGGCATCCAACTCTTCGACTTCGTCACCATGTCCCTCCGAAACCTCGTGTGGGGCAAAGATGACATCGCATCAGTCCGGTGGAGCAAAAAGAAAGACGTGCTTGCTGTGCTCACGGCGAAAGTCGATCCGACGAAAGACGGACCAGCTACAAAGCTAACGCTCTACACCGAGATTCGAAAGAAGAAACCCGAGATGACCGTCTTCGATGGAGCGAAGCTTCCAAAAGACATGCGAATTGCCGAATTCGGCCCCGTCATGTTGACCGAAGATGGCTCAAGTGTTCGGGTCGGATTAGTCGAGTGGAAAGCAAAACCAAAGCCCGCTGGAAAGCCAGCCGAGCCTAAGGCCGATGTTGAGATTTGGAACACGAAGGACTTGCGCACCGTTCCGGAGCAGAAGGTCAACGCTCCACGCGACAAGCGAATGACACTGACCGCAGTGTGGAAGGTTCAAGGCGACAAGTTCACGCAAGTCACAACGGACAAAGAAGCTGGGCTGTCGCTCTCCGAAGACATGACCCGTGCTCTTTTGGTTGACCGGAAGCCCTATGCAAGCGCATCTACC
>JBBRHU010000406.1:0-3044 GCA_038222255.1 Fimbriimonadales bacterium
CTGTGGTGGAACTCTGCAAAGCGCTTGATCTGAAGATTGTTGCTGAAGGGATTGAGTTCGAATCCCAGGTTCAGCTCTTGGCAGATTTAGGGTGTCATCTTGGGCAAGGCTATTACTACAGCCGGCCGATGTCTGAGTCGAACTTCCTTGAATGGGTTGCAGAGAAGCACCAGCGCGCAGCATAAGGGCACGTCATAGTTTTCCAAAAAAAGAGCGGGGCCAGGTGCGTTGTCTGCTCCCGGCCCCACCAAGTTTCTACCGAACCGAGTTCCTAGTAGCGATATCGCTCGGGCTTGAACGGGCCTTCAACGTCTACGCCGATGTACTTCGCCTGATCTGGCGTGAGTTCGGTGAGGCTGACGTTGAGCTTCTTCAACTGGAGTCGTGCAACCTTCTCGTCTAGGATCTTCGGAAGAACGTAGACGCCAGGAGCGTACTCGCCGCGCTTGGTCCAAAGCTCGATTTGAGCAAGCACCTGGTTGGCAAAGCTCGAGCTCATCACGAAGGACGGGTGACCGGTTCCGCAACCGAGGTTCACAAGTCGACCCTTCGCGAGCATGATGATCTTCTTACCATCCGGGAAAACAACGTGATCGACCTGAGGCTTGATTTCGTCCCAGACGCAGTCGTTAAGAGCAGCGATATCGATTTCGTTGTCGAAGTGACCGATGTTGCAGACGATCGCCTGGTCCTTCATCTTCTCCATCAACGGTCGGGTGATGACGTTGTAGTTACCGGTGGTGGTCACGAAGATGTCGGCCAAAGGAGCCGCCTCTTCCATGGTCACGACTCGATAGCCTTCCATCGCTGCCTGAAGAGCACAGATCGGGTCGACTTCAGTCACCCAAACCTGGGCGCTGAGCGCGCGAAGTGCTTGTGCACTTCCCTTGCCCACGTCGCCGTAACCGCAGACAACTGCGACCTTACCAGCGATCATCACGTCCGTGGCTCGCTTGATACCATCAACAAGGGACTCTCGGCAACCGTAAAGGTTGTCGAACTTGCTCTTGGTAACGGAGTCGTTGACGTTGAACGCCGGGAACGGAAGCTGGCCCTTCTTCTGAAGGTCATAAAGTCGCTTGACGCCGGTGGTGGTCTCTTCGCTGACGCCCTTGATGTTCTCTCGGATTCGCGAATAGTAGTTCGGGGTGACCGCGATGTGCTTCTTGATCGTAGCAAAAAGGATCGTCTCTTCTTCGCTGCCTGGGTTGTCGAGAACGGACATGTCCTTCTCTGCTTCGGCGCCGAGGATCACGAGGAGGGTAGCGTCGCCACCGTCGTCGAGGATCATCTTCGGCGTGCCACCGTCGTGCCACTCAAGAATGCGGTGGGTGAAGTCCCAATACTCTTCGAGCGATTCGCCCTTGAAAGCGAAGACTGGAGTGCCGCCGTCTGCGATTGCAGCTGCCGCGTGGTCTTGGGTGCTGTAGATGTTGCAGCTAGCCCATCGCACTTCTGCACCAAGAGCGACAAGCGTCTCGATGAGAACTGCGGTCTGAATCGTCATGTGGAGCGAGCCAGCGACTCGAGCTCCTGCGAGAGGCTTGCTTACTGCAAACTCCTCTCGAATTGCCATGAGACCGGGCATCTCCGTCTCGGCGATGCGCATCTCTTTGTGTCCCCATCCCGCGAGACTGAGGTCGGCTACGAAGTAGTCGGTTTTGGTTGGTTGTGTCGTTGTTGCCATTCGGTTCCTCGTGAGGTTCCCCAGACAACAAGCCCGTGAACCTCATGTTCACGAGCGCCGTTCAAACCCCTTACGGAGTTAGTCGAGCCTGGCCCCCAACGGGGATTGCAACGCTCCTCGACTTTCTTTATTATACGGCACAGAATGGTGAATGGCACCAGTCCCACCGTAACCTAGGTCGTTCGAGCCTCATTGCAGAGGACAGCCTTCGCGCAACGATTGTGGCCATTCGCCACCTGTTACGAATAGGGCATCGCATATTCACTACTCAGGAGGCGGTCTTGCCCTTAGCGAAGAAAGCAACCGATAGACCAGGGCTCCGGAGGAACCCTGGCCGCAAGAAGTCACGAACGATAGCGGTATGGGTTGCCGCGAATTGCGGCAACCCTATTGATCAGAGGCTTCTCAAGAAGTCGAGAAGCGCATTTCGGTCTTGCTTCGGCATGTTTTGGAACCTAGATCGAGAGGCAGCTGCTTCGCCGTCGTGGGCGTTGATTGCAGCCTCAATGTTCTGGGCTCTTCCATCGTGCATGAAGAATTGGCGATAACGCAGTCCCCACAGCGGAGCGGTTCTCCAATCGTCACCCATCGCCTGACCCTGGCGAACTCCATCATCCAAACCACGCCCCATCTTGTGGAGCAGCAGGTCGGAGTAGAGCTGAACGCGCTTATTTGCAAGCACGCCCGCAGCTCTCGGAGACGTTTGGAGCGCCGGAACGTGGCACACGCTGCAGTTGATTCGGTTGAAGATATCTTCTCCACGCCGATTTCTCTGCTCATCCATTTGCGATCGCTTCGGGGGTGCAAGCAACCTCATGTAGTTCGCGAATAGCGTCATGTCACCACCGTCATCCTCTGGGTCTGCTACTTGGTCTCGGGTTCCCGGAGTGTCTTTTCCTTGCGGAAGATTGTCCTTCGGGAAGAGCGGGGTTGTGATTCCCATCTCGTTCAAGTACGCATCTCCAGAAAACACTCGCAACGAAGACACTTGAGATTTCCATCCAAAACGACCGATCTCGGTCTTCTTGGTCTCAGGATTGTAAACGTTATTGATCATTCCCTTGATACCGTCCGGATTTCTCCGTCTGGACAAGTCGACGATCGTGCTATCTGGGATCGACTCGATCAGACCCGCGCCAAACAGCGGGGTCGTGATCCGTCGAGACACAAATTGAGCTTCTCTTGGAATAACCTCGCCACCCACAGGAAATCTCGGAAAGAACTCCTTGAGTGATCGACGTTGCAACACCGGCCCGCCAACCTGCGGTAGATCAGTATAGGTCCCCGCAGAAAGCGCTCCGATACGCGTCACACGGGATTGGACAAGGTCAAACCCCGCTCCACCCACTGCACCTTT
>JBBRHU010000407.1:0-3016 GCA_038222255.1 Fimbriimonadales bacterium
GCAATGGCAGTAAGCCCCGTCCAAGCCGCTAGCGCCTGTGGGGCTGCCGCCAGCGCATCTTCCAAGTCTTGCGGCATCGATTCTCCGTTCGTCAATTTCTCCATTTTGCACTCACCACTTTGGTGGCTCAATGCCAAATTGTTGCGCATATTCGGCATTCAGTCTTTGCCAACCCTCGAATTTCATTGCGGATGGACCTACAATTCGTTCGACTTCCGTGCCGCCAAGCCTTAGTTCCATGATGTCGATGCAGATGTGCCAACCGGCTGCACCCATCGAGATGAACCGTCGGTCGATCTTGGTCCACAGTGTCAATCGAGTTCCAGATTCGATCGCCTCAAGCTCCCATCGCGTTTCATTTTCTCCCCATTTGTATTCTAAAATGTGTGGTTCGTCTGCACGAGTTACTAGGGTTTCCGAGACGTAGGGATTCTCAGATCCCACCGTTGAGAGCTTAACAGTTGCACCCACTACTCCTAAGCTCGAATCCGCATCGAACGGCGCCCACTCGTGCAAGTGTTCTGGCTGAGTGATCGCTCGCCAAACCTTCTCTGGCGCGTGCCGAACCTCTCGAACGATCACGAGGGTCCACCGTTCGCCTTCCTTAGTGATCTCGACCCCTCTTGCAGGACCTGGTTGATATTGAAATTGTCCGCTCATGCTGATGCTTCCTTCCCGATCGACTGCCCTGACAATGCACGGGCAGGAGCTCTCCACAAAATGTACGAAACGCACCACAAGATTCCGGTGCCGACTGCAAAACCCCACGCCTCCGGTCCGTCCCCGACTGCAAGATGTGCGTACACCGCTGAGACGAGCGTGATCGCAAATCCTGCATAAGCCCACTCCTTCATCCGTGATGGAACCGGTGCAACTAACGCCACGACTCCCGCGAGCTTAAACAAGGCGAGCTCGACTCGGAAATAATCTGGAAATCCAAGGTGCTTGAACGATTGGGCGACTTGCGGAAGCCGCAACTGCGCGTAAGCAGTAAAACAAATTTGTAAGCAGAACAGCCCGGTGATGATCCAATAGACCACGTTTCTTGATTTTGAGTTCATCTTTCTTGATCCTCGGAATTCGGTGTGGAATCGTCCATAAGGTCCAGGTGCCGCTCGAGTGCGTCGAAGTGCGGAGCCCAAAACTGTCGGAATTGGGTTAGCCACGCGTCAACTTCCTTCAAGGGCTCCGGCCGTAATCGATACAATCTCCGCTGAGCATCCACCGAAGCCTCGACAAAACCTGCATCACGTAGCACGCGAAGGTGCTTCGAAACCGTAGGTTGAGACAACCCGAGTTGGCGCTCGATGTCTCCAACCGACTGCGACGATAAGACAAGCAGTCCAAGAATCGCCCGCCTCGTCGGCTCAGCAATGATCTCAAAAACGGATACCACACGCATAATATGCCATTTACCGTATATACCTGTCAAGGCATACGAGCGAATATTTTCCGCTCTGTATAATCGCAGCTATGATCAGCTCCACCGCGATCTTTGCGGCGTCAGACATCCGGGCCACCCTCGCCTTCTACAAGGATGTCCTCGGCTTCGAATCCAGCTGGACTTGGGGAGAGCCACCGTCCTTCGGCTCGGTCACGTTGGGCGGAGTGACGATCATGTTCAACCTGCAACCCGACCTAGCGGCGGTGATTCAAGGGCACCAGCACTGGGTCAAGGTTGACGATGTCGACTCGCTTTATAAGCTCCACCGAGATCGAGGCGCGAAGATTGTCACGGAAATCGGAGATAAGCCATGGGGGGTTCGAGAGTACGTGGTCGAGGATTTGAACGGCTACCACCTTCGCTTTGCTGGAGCGCTATCGAGCGAGGCTCCCGCTTCAAAACCCTTCCCAGAAGGAGTTACCCTCGAACGGCGCGTCCCGACCTCGGACGAATACGCAAGTGTGGCGGGGCTGGCATTCGGCTACAAGGAGCCTGTCGCGGAAGTTCTGGAAAAGACCTGGAAAGGCGTGGTCGCAATTTCGCCAGACGGCGAGGCCATCGGCATGGTGCGAATCATGTGGGATGCCCCGGGATGGTTTAGCGTATGGGATGTCGCAGTGACCCCGAGTTGGCAGGCAAATCGAATCGGATCGACGATGATGCGCGATGCGCTCGAGATGGTACGAGAGGTCTCGCCGACTGCGATAGTGCACCTTTTCACGTACAAACACGGCTTCTATGAGCGAATTGGCTTCAACAAAGAGACCGTGAGCATGCTCCGGCTTTAAGACGTTTCCGGTTCCGTGGTCTGAGTAGACTTGCGCAAGAGATATCTACATGATCGACCTCCTTTTCGCCACCCTCTGCCTAACGTCGATGCTCAAAGCCGAACCCGAAACGATCCAACTCTGGCCAGGAACTGCTCCAGGCGATTCAGGAACCCTTGGGACCGAGCATGATTCGACCAAGCAGAAACCGACTGGAGGACCTGAGGACGGGATCATTCGGTTAGCGAATGTTTCGAAGCCAACTATCACTGTTTACCGGCCGAACAAATCGATTGACACTGGCGCTGCAGTCGTAGTTTGCCCAGGTGGTGGCTACTCGATTCTCGCGATGAATTTGGAAGGGACAGAGGTGTGCGAATGGCTCAATTCGATCGGCGTCACCGGAATATTGCTCAAGTATCGCGTTCCAGTCCGAGCCGGAAAACGACGCTTTGAGCCGCCGTTGCAAGACGCTCAGCGAGCTCTCGGCATCGTTCGATTGCACTCCACGGACTGGGGAATCGACCCTCACCGAATTGGAATTCTTGGGTTTTCAGCGGGCGGCCATCTGAGCGCAGTGACTTCAACCAACTACGCAACCCGGACATATCCGGAAGTCGACGCCGCTGACAAGCAAAGCAGCCGACCCGATTTCACCGTCCTGATCTACCCCGCCTACCTGACCCTCGAAACAGACCGGGCCCGACTCGCCGATGAAATCAAAGTCGACAAAAACACCCCACCCGCCTTCGTCGCCATGACCGTCGATGATCCAGTTCACATGGAAAACGCGATGGCCTACACA
>JBBRHU010000408.1:0-3014 GCA_038222255.1 Fimbriimonadales bacterium
AGCTCTCGCATTGCGACAGAGAATGCCTTGTTAAGAGTTGATCGAGACTTTCCTTTTTCGGTCGAGAAACGTAGCAATGCAGCTTGGAGCAGGCCCTTTTCGAGATCGGTCTTGGCAATCTTCACGCCAGCTTCAAGGTTCTTTACTGCCAACTCAGTCTCGGCTGTGCTGACAGTTGAATAGTTAATGTCTGGACCGACGGACATCGCTACTCCCCACCGGGCTAACGCGCAGGACGGATCGAGTTGAGTCGCGTAGAGGAACGACTGTTTGGCCTCGCCTTTTTGGAAGGCGAACATGAGCCGCATGCCTTGGTTGAAGTAGCTTGCTGCCTCGGGGTTCTCTGAAACCTGTCGCCGCTCGTATGAACCGGTTCCTGGAAATAGTGGTGGCTTTGGAACCTGGGAGCCGACTAGAACCCAAACGGCAACACTGGCGATGGCGAGCATGTCGCCATTATAGACATCAACTGGGCGAAGTTGTTTCTAGCAAGTCGCCGAATTGTGCGCGATGGAGTCGAGCGTAGATTCCGCCGGATCTGAGAAGGTCATCGTGATGCCCTTGTTCAGCGAGTCCGGTTTCGTCGACGACAAAGATTCGGTCGGCGTTTTGGATCGTTGCGAGTCTGTGCGCAATGACGAGAGTCGTTCTTCCGACCGCTAGCTCAGCAAGCGAAGCCTGGATCGCACGCTCTGTCTCGGTGTCTAGAGCGGACGTGGCTTCGTCGAGGATAAGGATCGGCGGGTTCTTGAGGAACATTCGTGCGATCGACATTCGTTGCTTCTGTCCACCCGACAACTTCACTCCTCGCTCGCCGACGACGGTATCTAGCCCGTTGGGCAAGTTTTCGATCATCTCTTCAAGTCGAGCCCGGCGTGCTGCTTCCCAAATCTCTGCCTCGGTTGCCGCGAGCCGACCATAGGCGATGTTCTCTCGAACGGTGCCACCGAAAAGGAAAACATCTTGCTGGACGATGCCGATGTTTCGCCTCAAAGAAGCAAGCGTGAGGTCGCGGATGTCTTGGCCATCGATCGTGATCCGGCCACCGACGGCGTCGTAGAAGCGAGGGAGCAATGCACAGATGGTGGTCTTTCCCGCACCGCTCGGCCCCACAAAGGCAACTGTTTCGCCGGGCTGGATTTCGAGACAGATGTCGCTGAGCACCTGCTTGTGCGCCTCATAACCGAATGTCACATGCTCGTATCGGATGGAACCCGTCAAGAGTCCGGCGTCGACCGCGCTTGGCGAGTCGGCGATATCGGGCGCGGTTTCCATTAGCTCCAGGTATCGCTTGAACCCAGCAATACCTTTCGGATAGCTCTCCAGAACTCCATTGATCTTCTCGATAGGGCGGAAGAACACCGCGACCAGCATTAAGAATCCAACAAATCCACCCTGACTCAGGTCACCCTTTAGCACAAAGTATGAGCCCGCGACGAGCACGAAGATCTGGACGATGCGCATCGTCATGTAGCTAAGCGTGAAGCTCTTGGACATCAGTCGATAAGCGTCGAGTTTGGTTGCGCGGTAGCTGTCGTTATCTTTTGCGAAGAGCGCTTGTTCGTGGTCTTCGTTGGCGAATGCTTGGACAACGCGGATTCCTCCGACGTTCTCCTCAATTCGGGTGTTGAACTCTCCAACTCGACCGAAGAGTTCACGCATGTTCTTAGTCATTGCGCTTCCAAAACGGGCTGAAATCCAGGTCATCGGGGGAACTACCATTCCGGTGATAAGCGCGAGCTTCCAGTAGAGCGTGAGCATCAGCGCGAACGCTCCGAGGAATGTCATGATCGCAATCATCACGTCCTCTGGCCCGTGGTGAGCAACTTCCCCTACCTCTTCAAGATCCTTCGTAATTCGCGCGACGAGATGTCCGGTTTTGGTGTTGTCGAAGAACCGGAAGGAGAGCTTTTGGAGGTGCTCGAAAATCCTGCGTCGCAGTTCGGTTTCGATGCTGATTCCTAGCACGTGGCCCCAATAGTTGACAACGTATTGGAGGAACGCATTGGTCACATAGATCGCGAGGAGACCCGCGACCGCCACCATGATTAGCCCCCACTCTCGGCTTGGCAACAACTGGTCGACGAACTGCTTTGTCGCCAACGGAAACGCCAGTTCCAGCAGCCCAGAGATGATCGCGCACGAAAAGTCGAGCACGAACAGCTTTCGGTGGGGAGCGTAATAGCTAAAGAACTGACGAAGCATGGGGTGCTTATGAGTCTACTTTGCTTCGGATATTTCGTCGTGGAGACTAGACTGGGTCCGTGAGTCGCAAGCCGTTGATTTCCCTGTTCATGGATGTCGAAGATCCCATCAATCCTCTGGCCGATGATGGGCCCTGCAAGTAGCGAATCTGTTCTCCGATGCGGGGGTACGAGGTTCGTTTTGCCTCACTGGTCGCAAGTGCGAGACATTGCTTTTGCGCAATCGACACGATGTGATCGATGCCTTCCGACCTCATTGTCTCGGTTTGCATACCTACACGCATTCCGAACATCCGACAACGATGGAAGCCCTAGAGAATTGTTCGTGGGAGGTCGGGGTCGAGAGGGTGAAGGCGAGTGAAGGGAAGGGCGCGGACTACTTTCACCAGGCATTAGGACAAGTCCCCGCGTTTTGGGGTGGCGCGGGAAACACCTGGGGTCCGGAGATCACCGAGGCAATCCTGAGTCTCGGAATCCCCGCTTATGTCTATGCGCTCACGAGCTTGCCCGATTGTCAGGTGCACCGATTCAACGGTGCCGTAGCCTTGCCTCAGGCTCTCAGTATTTCGGAGTCGGACTGGGCGAGTGGGTCTTCAAGGATATCGGCAGTAACCGAGCAGATTCGGCAGACGACTCAGCCTTGGCTGGGCGTGTTCGTGGGGCACCCGACTAAGCTGCGATATGTCGATTTCTGGGATGTGCCCTATGCCCACGGACGGACCCCCGAAGTTCCCGCGTTGGCCGAGCCGGTGAGCGAGGAGACGTATGCTCGTTCACTTGAATCGCTTGCGTCGTGGCTTCTAGCGGCGA
>JBBRHU010000409.1:0-3011 GCA_038222255.1 Fimbriimonadales bacterium
AGAAGCCGTGCTCGATTGGAGGACCAATCGAAAGCTTTGCGCTAGGGTGAAGCTCGGTCACAGCCTGCGCGAGGAGGTGCGCGGCGGAGTGCCGAAGGCGATAGAGATAGCTCTCTTCGTAGGATTGTGCTGCCATAAGAAATTCCTCCCTTACCAAGGGATTGAGTTGTAAGTTAGGAAGTATATCTCAGAGGTTAGCTAGGCGATAGTCGGCCCTTACTCGCCAAGTGCTTTGCTCATGAGCTTGCCCTTCAACCACTCAACCATCGCCAAATAGACAGCGGTCGCGCCAAGTAGGAAGCCGAAATAAGCAAGCGGCAGCGGAACGAAACCGATCACCGTCCCCAGCGGCGTGTAGGGCACGATCAGCGCTGCTGTGAGGACGCCAAGCACGGTAAAGGTAAGCGGGCCAGACGGGCGACTCTTCCACGGTCGACCCATTGTGCGGATCACAAAAATGACAAGAATCTGCGTGAACAGCGACTCGACAAACCAACCGGTATGAAACTCTTTCTCTGGTGCATTTAACACCTTGAGCAGAACGTAGAAGGTGAGAAAGTCGAATAGCGAGCTGACGGGGCCGATGACCAACATGAAGTTTTGGATCAACTTGATGTCCCAATGGCGTGGATGGCGCACGAAAGAGTCATCTACATGGTCTGACGGGATCGTCACCTGCGAGAGGTCGTAGAGGAAGTTGTTCAGAAGAATCTGCGTGGGCAGCATTGGGAGGATCGGAAGGAAGACCATCGCCCCCGCCATGCTGAACATGTTTCCGAAGTTGGAGCTCGTTCCCATCAGGAGGTACTTCATGACGTTCCCAAACGCCCTCCTCCCTTCGAGAATGCCGTCTGTCAGTGCAGACAAACCGGCCTGAGACATCACGACCGAGGCCGCATCCTTCGCTACCTCTGCGGCTCCCATCACAGAAATTCCGACATCGGCGGCATGGAGTGAGGGAGCATCATTGATACCATCACCCATATATCCAACGACGTGCCCTCTTGCTCGTAGCGCAGCAATGATTCGGTTCTTTTGAGCAGGAGAACACCGGGCGAAGACTGTCGTTTCTTCGGCAACCTTGCCCAATGCTGCGTCACTAATCTTCTCGACTTCGATACCGAGCACGACTTTCCCAGGCTCCAGGGCGACCTTCTCGCACACGGTCCTCACTACCAAGTCTGAATCACCAGAAATGATCTTTACGGTCACGCCGGTCGCTTCTAGAGCGTCGATCGTTTCGAGTGCGTCCGGGAGTGGCGGATCAATAAATCCGAGAAATCCGAGGAGGTCCAGGTCTCGTTCCTCAGCAAGGATTGGCTCGATCTGAACACTTGAGGTTCGAGATCCGACTGCGATGATTCTGAGCCCCTTTTCTGCGAGTCCGTGATAGGTGTCGTCAATCTTTGACTTGAGATCATCCGTAAGCGGCTTACCCATCGCCGTGGTACAGATGCCGATAATGCTCTCGTACGCGCCTTTGCAGATGAGCTTTGACTCGTCTGCGCCTCGAACGATCACTGATAACCGACGTCGCTCGAAATCAAACGGGATTTCGCCACCCTTTTGAGGTGGGTCTTTCAAAGGGTTCGCGGCAAGAACGGCAGCGTCCAGAGGGTTATCCATCCCACCCTGAAGCGCGCTATTCAGTGCGGCAGTCTCGAGTGCGGCCTTTCCATCTCCTCCAAACGCGTCGACCGATTGTTCAAGGACCATGACTCCGGTCGTAAGTGTGCCGGTCTTGTCTGTACACAAGATATCGATGCTTCCAAAGAGTTGCATCGACGCCAGGTTCTTGACGATGACTCCACTCTTCGCCATCTTCGCCGCTCCCTTGGAGAGCGTGATCGTCACGATCATCGGCAAGAACTCGGGAGTAAGGCCGACCGCTAACGCTACCGAAAAGAGGAGCGACTGGAACGGATCTCGCTTCATTACGATTGAGATCAAGAATACGAAGAGAACGAGAAAGATGACCGTGCGAAGGATCAGACCACCAAAGCGTCTGAGGCCGCGCTCGAACTCGGTCGGAGGAGCTTTGGAGGCAAGCCGCACAGCGACGTCTCCGAAGGCCGTTTGCCTGCCCGTCAACACAACGATTGCAGTTCCGTAACCGCTCACCACGCTTGTCCCCAAGTAGGCCGCGCCAACGTGTTCAGAAGCTTCCACATTCGGAACCGCGTCTGGCACAACCAATTTCAGGACAGGAAAAGATTCTCCGGTAAGGCTGGCCTGCGCAATGTGCAGGTCAGAAGAAGTAAGCAGTCGGCAGTCCGCAGGCACAAGGTCGCCCGCCTTCAACTGGATCACGTCTCCAGGAACCAGTGAGCGTCGTGGTACCGAATCCACCCTGCCGTCCCTCAACGCACGGGCTACAGGAGCAATCACACTTTCGAGATTCTTTAGTGCCCCGCGCGACTTCGAACTCTGAACGAGGTTCAGCGCCGAACTGACGACGAGGATCGCGACAATGATGCCACCTCCAACCGGATCGCCGACGCTTGCCGAGAGCGCTCCAGCCAAGATCAGAATGATGACAAGCGGATTTGAGAGGAAGCCTAAGATGTCCGTCCAGACGGAACCTTGAGATTTGCGGACCGTCTCGTTCGGGCCAGTGAGGGAGAGGCGTCTTGCCGCCTCAGAGGTAGTCAGACCCTTGTCCGTTGCCCGAAGTCCACTCAGAGTCGACTCAATCGAGTCACCCAGTTTTGCGCCGTAGTCGGTCATGGCCTAGCTTCAGTATAGGCAGGTCGGACCGATGGAAGCGCCCAGCCAACCTAAAGCGCACCCTAGCGGAGCTAGGTGGATCACGTTCGCACCTAGCTTGCACCCTCAACGAGGGTGCAAGCTAAGAATTCCCCGCTACCAGCGAATCTGGAACAGGAATCTATTGGCGGGCGCTGGTCGGGTGAACTTCGGCGCGTTGAAGCCGGCAAGTTCCTTATTGATGACCTCGATTGCCTTGTCTAGCTGTGCATCGCGACCTTGCCGCCAGAGGTACGGGTCAAATT
>JBBRHU010000410.1:0-2969 GCA_038222255.1 Fimbriimonadales bacterium
GCCACCGCCGCCGCCGCCGCCGCCATTGCTTTCGCGTGGGCGAGCTTCGTTAACGTTGAGGGTTCGTCCGTCCATCTGAGCGCCGTTGGTTGCGGTGATCGCTTCTTCAAGCTGCGCGCCATCGACATCAACGAAGCCAAATCCTCGGCCTTCGACGATGCGAGCGTTGGTGGAACCGTACTGAGCAAACTTTGCAGTGAGCTGAGCTTCGGTTGCCGAGTAAGGCAAGTTGCCTACGTAAAGAGTTTTGGTAGCCATGTTCTTTGAGGTCTCCTAGGGAGTTTTTGTTTCGGTTCTAAGGCAGGGAGATCGATTGAACCAGCACAAGGCAGACCACAAGGCGAAATCACGGGCGCGGAAACGTAACTGCTGTATAATACCCGGTTCGGTTGAACCTAAATTTTTTGGGTAGGGCAAGGTCCCACCGGCCAAATCGTGGGAGCATTTGCTTTGCACTCGGCGTACACAACAAGGATGGGTGGAAGTTCGATCGAGTACGTGATGTTGATCAGCAGCTTCCTGCTTCTGGCCGGAGTGTTTGCGAGCAAGGCAAGTGTCAAGCTGGGCATTCCCGCACTGCTCTTATTTCTCGGCATCGGCATGCTGATGGGATCTGATGGCCCTGGTCGCATAGAGTTTAACCACGCTAACCTTGCCCGCGCACTCGGGACTGTTGCGCTTGCGTATATCCTCTTCGCCGGTGGGCTCGACACAAATTGGGAAAAATCGAGGTCGTCCCTAAAAAGGGCATTCTCCCTAGCCACAGTCGGCGTGCTCGTTTCGGCGGTCGCGGTAGGGATCTTTGGCGTTTATGCAATGAACCTCAAGCCAGTTGAGGGACTCCTTCTCGGAGCAATCATCGCTCCCACTGACGCGGCTGCAGTCTTTGCTGTCTTGCGAGCACGACGGATTGGCCTCCAAGGTGGCTTAGGGGAGTTACTTGAGCTCGAATCGGGTTTCAACGACCCGATGGCGGTATTTCTCACCATCGGTCTCGCCGAGATCGCAATGAATCCGGCGACAAATCCGCTTGGCCTCATTCCTGGTTTTGCAATCGAGATGGTCATCGGCGGAGTCCTTGGTTACACTTTGGGCCTCGGAGCCGTGTGGTTAATTAATCACCTCCGGCTCGAATTTGCGGGGCTCTACTCCGTCACCACCCTTGCTCTGGCAGGATTCTCATTCGGGCTTGCGGCGAGCCTGGGGGGAAGCGGCTTCCTAGCGGTCTATCTCACGGGCATCGCAATGGCGCGAGGGAAGTTCATTCACAGAAACGGACTCGTACAATTCCACGACGGCCTTGCGTGGGTGATGCAGATCGGAATGTTCGTCATGCTCGGATTGCTCGTGTTTCCGCACGAGCTTCCGCCCGTGATCATTCCAGGAATCTCCTTGGCTGCGTTCCTGATCTTTGTCGCACGACCTGTAGCAGTCTTCTTCTCATTGCTGGGATCACGGAACATGACTCGCCACGAAAAGGTATTTGTGTCTTGGACCGGATTAAGGGGAGCGACGCCGATCATTCTCGCAACGATTCCGCTCACCTTGGGGCTGCCAAAAGCTCATCGGCTCTTCAATCTTGTTTTCTTTGTGGTTCTGGCTTCGGTTGCGCTACAGGGAATGGCGATTGGTCGAGTTGCGAAAAGGTTGAAGGTGCTGAGCGATGAGCGATCGCCCGAGCTTTTGCCGATGCCGGAGGACAGCTTGCTTGAGATTCAGCTAAGCGATACATCAACCGCTGTCGGTCGCCAGGTCGTCGATCTGCATCTCCCGGCAACGGCGCTCGTAGTGCTTCTCACACGAGAAGGAAATTCGTTTTTGCCGCAGGGAACCTCGACCCTACTTGCGGGAGATACGCTCATGATCGCGACCCGAAAGGAAGATCGCGATGAGCTCAGTTTGTTGTTTGAATCGGGCTAGCGATCACTCGCTTTTCATACAGAACCAGTTCCACACCTCGCACATCAACCTTCCCTCGATTTTGGTATCCGGACTTCTCATAAAACCTCTGGGCTAGGGGGTTGTCGGCGTAGGCGTCGAGACGGACGTAACGGATGGTGTGCTCGATCGCCAACCGCTCAACATTCTGCGTCACGAATGTTCCGATACCTTGCCCCGCCAGTTCGGGGTGCACGACAAGTGCGAATACACCAAGTCCTGTCTCGTTGCCTTCAGCCCACAGCGTGCGCTTCCAGAACCCGGGAGGAAATGTTGTCACGGCAACAGAGCCGCAGACGTGACCGCCTCGCGTAGCCACGAAAAGTGTTTTCTTGCGGAGATGGACCGGATCTGGGTTGTCGATCCTTTCTCGAATCGATTGAATTCTAGATGGCCCGCTCCAGTGTCCAGGGCCAAGCCTTCGTGTGAGATCGAGGCTCGACAGATTTCGCATCTGCTCGATCTGTCGGGCGTCTTCTCGTGCGGCAAGTCTGAACACGAGGTCGACCACACGTTGATTATAGGGTCAACGCGGCTTGGGTGAGCCGAGGCGGGGTTAATTTCTAGCTAACCGGCGACCATGACTCGAAGTGCGCGGTGATCACAGACGATGTCCAATTCCTTCGCGTTCAGTGGATCTCCATCAAGAATGAACTTGCGCTCTTTCTTGAGGGTCACTTTCACATGTTTAGCTTCCGTTGACCAAACTTCAGGCAGTCGCTCCTGTCTGCCCCGGATGAGATAGAGTACGAAGCGAATCATGGCCCAACGCTCGGTCGTCGCGACCGCGTAGATGCTGAGTAGGCCGTCATCAATGCACGCGGTTTCAGTGGTGGGAAACCAGCCGCCATGGAACCTACTTGAAGAAACCACAAGCTGGATGGCTCTTCCTTCAAACTTCTTGTCGTCAGCCTCGATCACCATCGATAGCGGCCTGATCTGGTGAAGCGCAGACAGGATCGCAGGGACGTAGGCGAGTCGCCCAAATCGTGACTTTTTGTTTGGGTCGAGGAGCTCTGGGATGCGAGAAG
>JBBRHU010000411.1:0-2901 GCA_038222255.1 Fimbriimonadales bacterium
TTCAGAGGTTCCAAGAAGTTTATCGACGCGGGCTACATCTTTGCCTACCAAGACGTGCGTGGCAAATACATGTCGGAAGGGGAGTTCGTCAATGTCCGACCCCGGCTAGCGGTCAAGCGGGGAGTCGAAGATATTGATGAAAGCACCGACTCGTACGACACCGTTGACTACTTGATCAAAAACGTGCGGCAGAACAACCATCGAGTTGGAGTCTGGGGCATTTCTTATCCAGGGTTTTACGCAGGAGTTGCGACTCCAAACACTCACCCAGCGCTGAAAGCCGCCTCACCTCAAGCCCCGGTAAGCGACTGGTTCATCGGAGACGACTTTCACCATAACGGTGCATTCTTTCTGCAAGATGCCTTCATGTTCCTGAACGGGTTTGGGCAACCTCGCCCAGTTCCGACCACAACACCAAAGCGCGGAGAACCCATCGAGCTCGCCGACGACGCTTACAAGTATTTCTTGAACATGGGCGCGCTTCCAAACTTCGATCGCAACCACTACAAGGGCGAGGTGTCGTTCTGGAACGACATGATGAATCACCCGGATTACGATGATTTCTGGCAGGCACGAAGTCTTCCTAACACGATCAAGAACGTTCGTTGTGCAGTGATGACGGTCGGCGGATTCTTTGATGCGGAAGACTGTTGGGGTGCGCAGAACCTCTTCAAGGGCATCGAAAAGCTCAATCCGGGCATCGAAAATTCGCTTGTTGAGGGCCCTTGGTTTCACGGCGGGTGGGCAAGATCGGGCGGAGAATTCTTTGGCGACATCGATTTTGGCCAAAAGACGTCGACTTACTATCAAGATCAAATCGAATTTCCATTCTTCGATAGTCATCTGAGAGGCGATGGAAAGCTCAAACGGCCTAAGTTTCAGGGTTTTGTAACTGGCGCGAACAAGTGGATCACACGGGATTCTTGGCCCCCCAAAGATGCCAAGCCGGTATCGATCTATCTGCAACCCGGCAAGGGTTTGTCAATCAATACTGCTCCGAAAACTAGCTCATTCGCCTCTCGGCTGATCAGTGATCCAGAAAATCCAGTGCCATATCAGGGCGGAGTGCTTGGTCGGCGCAGTCGCGAGTACATGATTGACGACCAGAGATTTGCAACTCAGCGGCAGGACGTGCTCACTTTCTCGGGAACAGCACTCGAAAAAGAGATCACTCTTGCGGGGCCAATTCAAGCGGAAATCTTCCTGACTTCGACCGGAACGGACGCAGATTTGGTCGTAAAGCTGATCGATGAGCTCCCTGTGGGGTACCCGGATTTTAGGGGTAAGAAGATGGCGGGGTATCAGATGCTTGTGCGGGGAGAAATCATGCGCTGCCGCTATCGCAACAGCTTCCAGAACCCTTCGCCTTTGACCCCCGGCCGACTTGAGCGGGTGACTTTCGAGTTGCCCGGAATTCTTCACACGTTCAAACGTGGACACAAGCTGGTCGTCCAAATCCAAAGTTCGTGGTTCCCGCTCGCCGATCGTAATCCGAATCAATATGTAAATATTTACAAGGCAAAAGATGAAGATTTCGTCAAATCAGACTTGTTCATCTTGCACCGCCCCGAAGCAGCATCGAGACTCACTGTTGGCTCGATAAATCTCATCCGATGATCGTAGGATGGATGGAGATTTCTTTAGACCTTGGCGAGTGTCGGTCGCTAAAGGAGAAGCGCTCGATGATTCGCCCCATCATCGAGCGGGTCCGACGCATGGGAATCTCGTGTGCCGAAGTCGGGGAGCACGAAATATTGAATGGCTCTACAATAGGGGTCACCCTTGTATCGGGTTCCACAAGTGTGATCGAAGCCGAACTACGCAAGGTTCTGGATCTTTGTCACGAGATCTGTCCAGGTCATGTCAGGGTGCTTTCGGAGGATCGAATCCGACCCTAATGACGCCACTGAACAAAAAGACAAAACTCACGTTTAGTTCCCGTTGGGGCGAAATTTAAAAAAAGAGTTGCAGTTCTCGCCATTTTGCTGTTTAATGGATTAATCGGTCTCCAGCGTAGGCGACCAATATTGGAGGTCCTCATGGCCAGAAAACATAAAGCATTTACTCTTATTGAACTTCTCGTGGTTATCGCAATCATCGCGATCCTCGCCGCTATCCTCTTCCCCGTCTTCGCCCAAGCTAAGGCTGCGGCAAAGAAGACCGCCTGTCTTTCAAATGCCAAGAACTACGCGACTGCGGCATTTATGTACATGGCAGACGCGGACGACTTCGCTCCCTTGCTACAGACGACGGGTACCTACACCCGACAAGGTGCCTATCCGGATGACGTGATCGGCACGATCATGCAGCCCTACATGAAGAACACGGACATCCTGGCTTCCCCAGGCGACCCCGCAGGCTTCGCTGACCGCATGCTCGATCTTGATAACCCCAGCACCGTTCCCGCAGCACTCAAGCAGGCGACGATCCTGCTCAACCTTGCGATCAAGTCGAACTACGCATACAACACCGACTACTTCTCGCCAATGCTCTCGGGTGGCCCCACAGGCTTCATGACTGCCGGCGTTAGCATGAGCCGTGTTGCTCGCTCTGCAAACACGATCTTCGCGGTTAACTCCGTCTGGGACCGAACTTCAGGCGGTTCGCCTCGCGGTGGTGGTAACTGGGGTATGGACGCTCCTTGCCGCTACTACACCGACGGTACCGACTCATTCCCGCGCAGCCCAGCATGGTGGTGGGGTGCTTGGAATCCAGCGAGCCCGCTCGCTTGGAACGTATTCGGCGGCGCTTGGCCATGGCACACTAGCGGCCAGGTTGCAAACATCGTCTGGGCTGATGGACACGCTGGTGGAAAGCGAATGTCTCAGGTCACGGCTGGTTGCGATGTAAAGGCTGGTTGGCAGGGTCGAATTTTCGACAAAGACCTGTACGTCTGGCACC
>JBBRHU010000412.1:0-2898 GCA_038222255.1 Fimbriimonadales bacterium
CTTTCTATTTGTGAAGCTTTGCCGTTTTGAACTCAAGAACGACCCTGGAAAGGCCAGATCCGGGATGGTCCACTCAGGACGGATCTATGAAACGGAAGGGGCAAACGCGGTTGGAGTTCATCTCGCCGAGGCGATTCGACCGCTCTCACCCATTCCTCACGCGCCAAGTCTCCGCTTTTTCCACACCGGTTACCAGCCCTCCGAAGCCGAGATGCCCTGGTATTTCTTCGGGAACGCGGCCGGAGTTTTCGGTCCGAGCCAGGTGATTGAGCTCCCGGATTCCGTTGATTTCTTTGACATCGAACCGTACCTCGTCGTGATTTCTGCGAGCGACATTCATCGCGCCGACCCCGAACTACTGGACGATGCGATCCTTGGATACACGTTGATGTTGCAAGTAGTTGACCGGAACCTTGACCGGCTCGGCAATCGACATGGAGTCGGTTTCGGCCCGTCTCGGGATATCGGCGGGGCACTTGGCCCCGTGATCACGACACCCGAAGAACTGGACGACTTTGTTGTCGATGTCGAGAACGGACGCCAGCTTCGGCTCGAAGTGGTTTATCGAATAAATGGTGTCGAAAAGGCGCGGTCAAATCTTGAACTTTTGCCAATCACCGGTGCTCAAGCGCTGGCAAGTGCGAGTCAAAATGGACATGTTAAGACGGGTGATCTGCTCGCAATTGGACCACTCATTGACCTCTCCGACCTACCCGGCAACCTTACACGAGGCGATGAAATATCAATCGCCGTCGAGTCACTTGGCACCCTCTCAATCTCCACCAGCTAATCTCTTATGAGTTCCATTCAGAAGTTCGTCCTCTCTAACGGTGTCCGCGTCCTCGTCGAATCCGTTCCTTACGTGAAGTCGGCAGCCATCGGCCTCTGGTGCAAAACCGGAAGCCGCCATGAGTTCGACCAAGAGGCGGGCATCACCCACCTTATCGAACATATGCTGTTTAAGGGAACGTCCACGAGGACCGCCAAGCAGATTGCCGAATCAATCGAGGGTCGAGGCGGCGGACTCAACGCATTCACCGATAAGGAGTCGACTTGCTACTACTGCCGCACGCTCGCTGAAGATGCGATCAACGGTGTTGAGGTTCTCTCGGACATGATGCTCCATTCGCTTATCGAGCCAGCTGAGCTCAAAGTTGAGCAAGGCGTCGTTCTCGAAGAGATCAAGCGCAGCCGGGACGAACCCTCTGACCACGTTCACGAGATGCACCTTGAGCGAAGATGGGGTGCTCATCCCCTTGGCAAGCCGATCATTGGCACGCCCGAGTCGGTCAGTTCGTTTAATCAACAGGCGATCTTTGACTACCTTGACCGTCGATATCGATCAGAGAACGTCCTGCTGTCAGTCGCCGGAAATGTTGACGCACAACAGATCTTAGCGGAAGCTGAAAAGACCCTCGGAAAGATCCGAACTGGTGCTGAGGACAGCATGCCGGCCCGACCGATTGGTATGGCTGGTGACTACTACGAGTCGCAAGATGTGGAGCAAGTTCACTTCTGCATTGGCACAGATGGTAGCTCGATCTACGACGAAGAGCTATTCGTGCTCGCGGTTCTAGACGCTGCACTAGGCGGCAACATGTCTAGCCGACTCTTCCAAGAGATTCGCGAAAAGCGAGGGTTGGTCTATTCGGTCGGCACCTACTCCCTTAGCTATGGCTCGGGTGGGGCGTTCACTGTCTACGGCGGAACTTCCCCCGAAAATTGGGAGCAAGTTCAAGATCTTGTCCGGCAGGAGTTTGACCGTGTCATGGAGACTGGCCTAGCCGACGAGGAACTCGCTCGCACGAAACGAAATATCGCTGGCAATCTAGTGCTTGGGCTGGAAGGCATGAGCAGCCGGATGATGCGGATGAGCCGAAACGAACTCAATCACAAACGAGAGATTCCGCTGGAAGAAACGCTCGAGAAGATCAACACTGTTTCGAACAGCCAGATCATTGAGATCGCTCGACGTATTCTCCCGGGTGAGCGCGTGAGTACCACGGCCATCGGACCTGCGAAAAAGTAAAACCATGGATTCAAACGACCTGATTCAATTCGCAGCATGCCTCACGAGGGCTCATTCAAAGGAGGATTGCCAACACCAAATCTCCCACGAACTTGCCCGGTGGAATGAAGCCGAATCGTGCGATATTTTTTACCGCGAAGGCGGAGATACCTTGGTGCTAAAGGCGAGCACGCTTGCCCCTGAGTATCGGAATCGCCTGAAGCTGGGTCGCGGAGTCGGTCTTGTTGGGCTTGCGCTGCAACAGGAGCTTCCTACATTCATCGCAAAAGATGCTCAGCTCGACCCGAACTTTGCGAAATACCCCGGGATTGATCATGACAACGTCGAGGCTCTCGCCATCTTGCCGATGTTCGACGAGGTGAGTCAGGTCTTTGGTGTGGTTGTGGTCCGCTGGAATCGCGCCCAAGAATTTTCCGAGGATCGCATGAACTCCATTTCGGAGTCGATCACCGTCGCGAGCTCACTGCTTCGCGGCTTTTCGGCTGCCTACCATGCGGGAGCTGATACTAATCGGCTCGGCGCTCTCAATGAAGTCTCCAAAACGATCACGAAGAGCCCCTACCTCGAAGAAATCCTCCAACTTCTGGTTCACCTCACAGCGCAGCAATTCAACTACCGCGTCTGCACGGTTCGGTTGTTGGACGAAAAGCGAGGAGAACTCGTGCTCCGTGCGACTCAGGCACCTGCAAAGGCCTACCAAAAGAAGCGCGCCATCGCGCTCGGAGAATCCATCGCGGGCCGCGCAATTGCCGAGAATCGATCGATCATCGTTCGCGACGTCCGGGTTGAGGAGGATTACATCGGCCACGATCTTGCCGTCGAGCAGGGCCTCAGGTCGATGATCTGCGTGCCGCTCATGGTTCAAGGCC
>JBBRHU010000413.1:0-2887 GCA_038222255.1 Fimbriimonadales bacterium
TCGACATGAGTCGGCGTTTCTGGATCGGCAGCGTTCTAACAATTCCACTCTTGCTCGCGGTGATGCCTCATCTTTTTGGCGTCGATGTTTCAAAATGGATTCCGCACACTTTGCTAGGGTGGACAGAGTTCGCCTTAGCGACACCGGTGGTGTTCTATTGCGGCTGGCCATTCTTTGAGCGGGCTTGGGCTTCGCTGCTGAATCGAAGCCCCAACATGTTCACCCTTATCGGAATAGGCACCGGGGTCGCTTGGCTATACAGTGTTGTCGGCGTGGTTGCGCCCGGAATCTTTCCTTCGTCCTTTCGAAACTCGATGGGCGGCGTGGACCTCTACTTTGAAGCTGCCGCTGTCATCACCACCCTTGTTCTCCTGGGTCAAGTTCTTGAACTCAAAGCTAGGAGCAAGACAAGCGCGGCGATCAAGATGTTGCTCGGACTTGCCCCAAAGACAGCACGGATCATCCGCGACGGTGTTGAAGAGGATGTTGCCCTAGATACGATTGTCGCGGGGGATCTTTTAAGAGTTCGCCCGGGCGAGAAAATTCCCGTCGACGGCGTGGTGACCGAGGGTCATAGTTCGGTTGATGAATCGATGATCACGGGTGAGCCTATCCCGGTCGAAAAAACCAAGGACTCCAAAGTGACTGGTGCAACCGTCAACGGCACTGGCTCGTTTATCATGACTGCCGAGCACGTGGGATCGGAAACGATGCTCGCACGGATTGTAGAGATGGTGAGCCAAGCGCAGCGGAGCCGGGCGCCTATTCAAAAGCTCGTTGACATCGTTGCAAGCTACTTCGTTCCTACCGTAGTGCTCGCCTCGATCGTAACATTCATTGTTTGGGCTAAGTTTGGCCCCCCGCCTGCGATGGCTTACGCGGTCATCAATTCTGTAGCCGTCCTGATCATCGCTTGTCCATGTGCCCTCGGGCTCGCGACTCCGATGTCCGTCATGGTCGGAACGGGCAGAGGTGCGCAAGCTGGCGTGCTGATTAAGAATGCGGAAGCGCTGGAAACTTTTGAAAAGGTAGACACGCTGGTCATCGATAAGACCGGCACCTTGACTGAAGGAAAACCAAAGGTCGTCTCCGTCGTTCCACGTGCAGGCTGGAGTGAAGCGGATCTGTTAGCGACTGCCTCCGGACTTGAACTCGGAAGTGAACACCCGCTTGCGGCAGCCATCCTGAAGTGTGGGAAAGAGAAAGGCGTTACACCGAAAGCCACCACCGAGTTTGCTTCCCTCACCGGCAAAGGAGCAAAGGCCCTGCAAGACGGAAAGGTGGTGGCCATCGGCAACCCAGAGATGCTGAAGGAACTTCAGATTGAGTCGAAGGATGTGCAAGTTCAAGCCGACGTACTTCGAGCAGATGCGCAAACCGTCGTTTTCGTGATAAGCGAAGCCCAGGTTGTCGGCCTCATTGGGATAGCGGATCCAATCAAGAGCACAACCGCAGCCGCATTGGAAGCTCTTCGCAAGGAGGGGCTGAAGATTGTCATGCTCACCGGCGACAACCGAGTCACCGCCGAAGCTGTCGCAAAGAAGCTTGCGATTGACGAAATTGAGGCGGACGTGCTCCCCGAGCGGAAGCGAGAGATAGTGCGGAAGCTTCAGAAGGAGGGCCGAGTGGTCGCGATGGCCGGTGATGGAATCAACGACGCTCCCGCCCTCTCACAAGCGCAAGTGGGAATCGCGATGGGAACCGGCACGGACGTCGCGATCGAGAGCGCCGGACTGACGCTGATCCAGGGAGATCTCACCGGGATCGTGCGGGCCAGACGGCTCAGTCGACTGGTGATGAGCAACATTCGGCAGAATCTGGTTTTTGCTTTTGTTTACAACACCATCGGCGTGCCGATTGCGGCGGGAGTTTTGTATCCGACCTTCGGTCTACTTCTTAGCCCGATGATCGCGGCGCTAGCCATGAGCCTGAGTTCCGTTTCTGTCATCGCTAACTCGCTCCGACTCGCGAAGCAACCGCTCTGAGCTTGTCGGAGATATGATTCCGAAGTTAGCCCAACTTAGCACCGCACCGTCTAGGTTGAATAGGTGCTGTCGAGCCAACTCTGCCAGAGGTCAATGAAACTCGCGAACTTCAACTGGGGTTCTGCATGCGATGACTGCCTTGCGACCCCACTCAACTGCCTCGTCCATATTTGCGGCTTCGAGAACCCAGAACCCACCGATGTGCTCTTTGGTCTCAAGGTAAGGTCCATCAGTGACGAGGACAGTTCCGTCTGCTTGCTTCGTCAGCGATTTCGCGCTGTCTACCTTGTGTAGGCCTCCGACAAAAAGCCGAACGCCAGCGGCAACCATCTCATCATTGAGATCATCAATGTCGCGGTGCATTGCCGCATCTTCATTAGACGACTTGTAGTCGTCGGGGTGGTGAATTGCTACCAAATACCTCATATCTTCTCCAATCTTCATTTCCGGGCGAGACGATCAGGCCCTTAATAATGCAGTCGAACGAGCACATCATTTTTCGACAGCTCGTGGAGAAAATTCTCCGAATTCACCTCATGCCTTGGCAAGCGTCTCAATTTCACCAGCGGTCGGAACCACCGCTATACGAATCGAGAAGCCTGCCATGGGCATGTTGCACTTCAGCGCTGATTAGACTCTAGAGCGCCTTCTTGTACAACGCGAGTAGCCTCGCCCACGCCTTTTCCGCCCTGGGCTCGTTGTAGACCGAGGAGTCTGGCGGGCACCAGCCGTGGGCAGCACCCTCGTAGACTTCGATTTCAGCAGCGAGCTTTGCTTTTTCGAAGATCTCCTTGAGTGTCTCCTTATCCTTCGGTGAGCGCGCGTCGTCATTTGCTGCAATTGCGACGAGGAACTGAGCCTGGGTCTTTGCTGCCAGGACGTGCGGACTATTCGGCTTGTCG
>JBBRHU010000414.1:0-2886 GCA_038222255.1 Fimbriimonadales bacterium
GTGTCTGCCGCAAAGTCATTTGGGCAACACTTTCTTTGCTCGTCCAAAGTTGTCGACGCGATCATCAACCGTGTCGATGGGTTCGCCTCGGTCCTTGAGATCGGCCCCGGACCGGGAATTCTCACCTCACCGCTTTCTGACATGGTTCAGCATGTCGTCGCGTTCGAACTCGATGACCGAATGTTGCCTCTGCTCGCTGCGAGTTCACCTAAGGTCGAGATCCGAAGAGAGGACGCTCTCAAAGCTGACCTCGTCGGGATGCTTCAGTCGATGGCAGAACCGCGAGCGATCGTCTCAAACATGCCCTACTACATCACAGGGCCACTCCTTGGTCGAGTAACAGACTGTCGACACCTGATCACAAAAGCAGTGTTGATGATGCAGAAAGAAGTCGCAGATAAGATTCTTGCGCCTGTCGGTGATTCGCTTCGCGGGTCAGTTTCGGTTCACCTACAGGCGCTTTTTGCAATCGACAAAGTGGTCGTCGCTCCACCCGGAGCGTTTGCTCCACCTCCTAAGGTGACAAGCATCGTCCTCGAACTTCGACCACGTACCGACGTCCAATATCGAGACGGGTTTTTCGAATTTGTTAAGATCGGTTTCACCCAGCCGCGAAAGACTTTGTCAAACAACTTGCGATTGATGCAAGATATTGATCGGGAGGCGATGGACGCCGCCCTCCAGGTTCAAGGACTAGACGAAAGGATTCGACCCCATTCGCTTGAGCTCGGCCAATGGCTTGCCCTCTATGAACGCCTTCGACCTGACACAAGCCCTCAAGGCTAAGGCCCGAGAACAGGGTTTCTCTCTTGTAGGGGTTTGTGAGGCTTCTCCTGGCCCACACCTGGACTTTTACACAGATTGGGTAAGTCGGGGGTTTGGAGCCGAAATGAGCTATCTAGAGCGCCAGATACCGCTAAAGGCGACGCTTGAGTCTGTTCTGCCAGGTGTGAAGTCGATTCTAGCTGTTGGCTTAAACTACAACCAGCCACCTCTAAGCGGCGAAGGTCGGCCCGTCATCTCTCGTTACGCACTCGGCCGTGACTATCACAAGGTTCTCAAAGGCAAGCTCAACACGCTGGCAAAATGGCTGTCCACAGAGACCGGAGCCGAGTGCCGACCGTGTGTAGATTCTGCGCCGATCTTCGAGCGAGACTACGCAAACCTTGCGGGGCTGGGTTGGTTTGGCAAGAACACTTGTCTCATCAACTCACGCGAAGGGAGTTGGTTCTTTATCGGGCTCCTCTTGACTGGCGCGGAACTCCTTCCAGACAAGCCAGCATTTGGAGGCTGCGGCAATTGTCGTGCCTGTATAGATGCATGTCCAACCGGTGCGATTGTTCAGATTAACGGTCGCTGGCAAGTGGATTCGAGGCGGTGTATCAGCTACCTTTCGATCGAGCACGTTGGTGAGTTTTCGACTGAGCAAGCCGCGATGATCGGTGACAGAACGTTCGGGTGTGACATCTGCCAGGAGGTCTGCCCCTTCAACGAGCCTCGCAGTTCGCAACCTTTGAGAGCAGTAACCACGACGGAGCCCGACTTTCTGGCGACCAGATCGTTCCCTTCACTCGTCGAACTTGCTCAGATCAGTGACCATGATTGGGACGGGCTGACGCGAGGGTCAGCGACACGAAGAGCTGGCGTTGAAGGGATAAAAAGGAACGCACGCGCCAATTTGCGTAATCAAGCCATGGCGGATTCGGCGCATGCGTCAACGATGATCGAGAAGAGCGACGCATAATCAGCCGCGCTTTTACTCCAAGAGTAGTCCCCTCTCATCCCGGCCTGGACGAGTTGATCCCATCTTGGTGTGCCGAAGTCGAGCATGGCGTGATGAATCGCCGCTTGCAGCGCCTCAGTGCCCTTCTCCTCAAACGTGTAGCCGTTTACACCGTCGAAAACCGTATCTGCCAGGCCACCCGTCGCTCGAACTACCGGAACTGTTCCGTAACGCATCGCAATTAACTGACCGAGCCCGCAGGGCTCGAACCGACTTGGCATCAAGAAGCTGTCGCAGCCCGCGTACACGCGTTGAGCTAGAGGAACGTCGAATCGATCGATGAAGCTCACACGCTTGGGATGGATCTTCGCAAGTGCCGCAAATCGCTCTGCGAGCTTCGAATCACCTGTTCCTAGAACTACCAGCCCGCCACCACCGATGACGATGCGGCCAACGAGGTCGGGGATCCAGTCGAGTCCCTTTTGGTGACTCAGTCGACTGACCACTCCAAAGATCGGACCGTGGATTTCGCCGAGGCCGAGTTCTTTGCACAGAGCTTGTCGGCAAACTCGTTTGCCGGAGACGTCGTCTGCGGAGTAGTTCGCTGCGATTGCCGGATCGGTCTTAGGATTGAACGCCTTTAGGTCGAGGCCGTTCAAAATGCCGCTTAGCCGGTCTTGGAACGAAAGGTGATGGAGTAGCCCTTCGAGCGCGCAACCATATTCTGCGGTTTGGATATCCATCGCGTACTGTGGGCTTACGGTATTGACGTGATCAGAAAATGTGCAGCCGGTCTTCAAGAAGTTGACACGACCCCAGGCTTCGGTTGCTTCAGGGTTAAAGAGAGAGTGAGGGAGACCGGCGGCATCGAGCATCTCCAGACCAAACTCACCTTGATAAGCAAGGTTGTGGATCGTGAATACGACTCCGGCGTCGTCCCATCGAGGGTGTTGCTCGCGCATCATGACCGCGAAGAATCCAGTGTGCCAGTCGTTCAAGTGGACGACGTCCGGAATCCAGTCAAGTTGCTCCAGCGCACGCATCACCGCGCGAGCGAACCAGACATAGTGGACCCCGCCCGGTTGATAGACGGTTTCACTGTTTGTGGCTTCAGTGAACCACTCATCGGTACCGAGAAACCCCACCGGGACGCCGTCCCAGAT
>JBBRHU010000415.1:0-2871 GCA_038222255.1 Fimbriimonadales bacterium
AAAGTGACCAAGCATCCTGAACTCGATGAAGTGCCGTGGGCACTGTGGGGGCATTCCGGGGGAGCAACATGGACGGGCACAATGATGACTCTTCACCCCGACCGAATAGCCGCGGCATGGCTCCGTTCTGGGGCCCCGCGAGTAGACGCCAAAGATGGCAAAGGAATCATTGTCTCGGTTCCTTCCGCTTCCCTTTCGGTTCCGACCATTTGTAATGCTGGTATCAAGGAACGCGAGGGCAGCTTCGCGGGATCTTGGAAGAACAACTTTGCATTTTTCGAAGCGCTAAGATCTCGAGGTGGCCTCATTGGATTTGCTGCAGACCCGAACAGCAGTCACGATTGTGGAACGTCACGCTACCTCGCCATTCCGTGGTTTGACGAGCTCCTCGCCCGACGACTGCCCAAGAATCCAGGAGAAGCAAGGTTGCGCCCGATTTCGCTCAAAACGAGTTGGTACGGCGCGACCCTAACTGATGAGATCGGGCCGACTGCAAAGAACCTGAATGACAGTTGGTTACCCAGCGAGGGCGTAGCGAAGGTCTGGAGCGCCTATGTCAAATCCGGTGATGTCCCCGACCTCACACCGCCGCCCGCGCCAACAAACGTCAAGCGACATGGCAACTTAATCACCTGGGATGCAACCGCCGACCTCGAAAGCGGTTTGAGTAGTTTTAGGATTTTGCGAGACGGAGTCGCTATAGCGACCGTGCCCGAAAAAGCGAGCGGGGACCGACCAGTTTTTCAAAGGCGCAGCTATCACGACACACCAGGCTTTCCGCTACCGGAGATGAAGTTCACGGACAGATCTGGGCTAGGCAAGGTCTATGAAGTCGCCGCCGTCAACGGCGTCGGGTTGATCTCACGCGCGGTGCGGGCGAATTGACGGGTGGTCGATTATTCAAATTTCGCAGGTCCCCAAACTACTTATCTTTCAGCAACGGAAATCTTTCTCGAGAATACAAGCCACCACTTGCGTCTCGCAATTCAGACATCCTCTTTCGAGATTGAACAAGAACATCTGCGTACTTAGGATCTTTCGCTAAGTTCATCAACTCGTTTGGATCCTTCTCAAGATCGTGGAGGAACTCGAAGGCTGGGTTCTGGCCAAAGTATCGAGCGTACACGTAGCGTTGACCACGCACGCCTTCCCACTGAGGGATTGTAGGCTCCACCATCAGGTGCTCGCAGAAGAAGTCCTTGCGCCAGCCTTTGTCTGCTCCTCGCAGGAAGGGCTTTAGGGTGCGGCCCTGCATCTCCTTTGGAATTTTCACGCCGGCATAGTCTAGAATCGTGGGCGCGATGTCGATGTTGAGAACCATCGATGGGTTGGAGTGCTTGGCATCGTGCGACTGCTTTGGGTCGTAAATGACCATCGGAACTCTAAGCGATTGTTCGTAGTGAATCCACTTCCCAGAGAACCCTCGCTCTCCAAGGAAATAGCCATTGTCGGACATAAAGATGATCACCGTATTGTCCTTTAGGCGTAGGCGACTCAACTCATCAAAGAGGCGCTTAATTTCAACGTCAAGCCCGGCGATCATTCGATAGTAGGCTCGGACGTTCTTCACATACTTCTCGCGAGTATCGAACTGCCAAAACCAGCGAATGCGGTTCATTGACTTGCGAAGGAATTCAGGTTCTGCCTGGAAGACCTTCTCATCCCCAAAATCTGGCGGTGGAATCACTCTATCGTCGAACAACCCTTCGACGGTCTTGGGCGAAGGATAAAGGTCGTCAAGTTGGCCATCCTGAGCGTGAGGGCTGTTAAAGCTCAGCGAGAGGCAAAACGGCTTGTCGGCGGGTTGCTCCTTCAAAAACTCAATCGCTCGGTCGGTCGCAATTTGGTCAATATGTCGCGTCTCTCCGTTCGGCATTTTTCGTTGGTAGGGATAACCAATCGAAACGAGTCGGTCAAACATTTTCCCAGCTTCCCCGGGTGCGTAATTCACCCCGACTTTTCCGAACAGCCCCGTTCGATAGCCCGCCTTTCGTAGCAGCGCTGGATAGCTATTTTCGCAAAGATCCGTCGAAAGTGGGGGCGTGCCAAACGTGTACTTGTGCCGCCGTTCGTAACTACCGGTCAAGATCGAAGCCCGACTGGCCGCACAGATCGGGGTCGTGACGAACGTGTTCGAAAACTCCATCGCCCCACCAGAAAGGAGCCCGTTTATGCTCGGCATCGAAACACGCTTACTCTCCTCTCCGCTGAGTGAATCAAATCTCTGATCGTCGGTAAGGATGAACAGAATGTTAGGCCGGCCCGAAGCCAGGGCAACTGGAGCCGTTGGAGTCTGCAGCGAAAGAATCAGTGAGAGGAGGAGCGGCATCAAAGTTTCTCACCCCATCATAACAGGGTTTGGGCCGAGAACAGCCTCAAACTGCACCTCGAGTCTAATTAGCTCTGACCAGATAAACCCGATCCACCCACACCGCTTTGACGTTAGGATTTGAAGGTGGTGCGACCCACACCGTCAGGTTTGGCGTCCAAGTCACCGTGCCGAGTGCGTAGGTTTTGTAGTTAGATTCAGTCTGGTTGATCGCGAATTGCTTTGATGCAAGTTCTTTCCGATTTGCCGTGTCGTAAACTCCCGCCCCGAAACCCGCCGAACCATCACGAGAAATCGTATCTAGTCTCACGACAGCATAGACTCGATACTTCTTGCCCTTCTCACCAACTTTCGCAGAGGAGATCTGGAACGCCCACTCATGGTGCGATCCCGGCATCCAGCAAGCGATGCCGTCGCTCGCCAAAGCGTCTGGTCGGAGTTCGGCGCCATCCGGTTCTCGCCACAGGTTAGCAAGGTTGTCCTGGAGGTCAATGCCTTCTGGTAGCCCTGCCGGCGGTGCCACCTTGGCAGGTCGATAGGGC
>JBBRHU010000416.1:0-2857 GCA_038222255.1 Fimbriimonadales bacterium
CATTCCAGCATCCGTTACTTCTCTGCCGAAAAACGTTCACAACATTGGACAGTTCGGAAACAACAGCATCAGTGGCCGAACCGAATACGCTCCACCACATTCGAAGGGACCAGGCGCGAAAACATATATCTTGACGGTGTATGCCCTTTCGGGCTCGCCAAAGATTGAAGTTCCCTCCTATCGGGTTGATCGAGAGTATCTGCTGGGCGCCATGAAGGAGCTTATTCTCTCCAAATCTGAACTCAAGGTTGTCTACACCCGCCAAGGTGAACTTCGATGAAGTTTCGTTCAGTGCTGATGGTTGGCTTAGCCTTTGCGGCAGGATTCGCTGCCAAAGAAGGTTGGGCAGTCTGGAAGGTGCGCCAAGGCGGCTGGATAAAACCAACGATGGCCGATACCATTCGCGTGAATACCTACGCGGACAACTGGTTCATGTTGTACATCAACGGCAACCCGGTCGCGGTGGACTCGATCGACTTCCTTCCTCACAACGTGGTGAGCGTGGATATCTTGCCGGAGTATCCGATGACTATCGCTGTCCTCGCAAAAGACAACGCTGATCCGAAAACCGGTCTCGAGTACGGCGACCACATTGGCGACGCTGGCTTCATCATCAAGTTTGCTGACGGCACCGTCTCTAATGCAAGTTGGAAGGCGAAGTGCTTCTTCACCGGCCCGCTCAACCGCGATATTCGGAATCCTAAGGTTTGGACTGAACCGCTACCCAAGGATTGGTGGGCGACAAACTTCGACGACTCAAAGTGGGAACACGCCGTCGAGTACACCGAGGAGCGAGTCAATCCGAAGCGGCCCTTCTACGATGCTGATTTCAGCGGTGCCAAGTTCATTTGGACGAAGGATCTTGATCTCGACAACACCGTGATCTTCCGCACGAAAATCGAGAAACAGGGTTGGCGGCCGAGATGGAACACCAAGCCTGAGCTCGACATTTCTGGTGCGCCCTACCGATAATGCAACCTAGAGTCGAGGCAAAGATCTGCATCGAAATAACTCTGCAGACCGACTGCGACCGCGACCTCTCCATCGTCGGTGAGTGCTACAGCCTCGCACGAATTGAGACGGACACTGCCGGGTTGTCCTACCATTTGGGAGGTCGATACCATTGCTGTAGCTGTTACTTTCGACATAGCATGATTCAGCCTCGATTTCGGAGTGGTTCATGCCCGTGCAAGAGTGGATGCCCGAGGATGGGGAGGACGCCGAGTCGACTCAAAAGGTCTACGACCTCATCGCGGATCTGCTAGGCGAGGGGTTCAGTGTATCGATTTTGGTCGTTTGGGAAGGTGACGATTTGGATATGATCCAAGATCTTGACGCTTCCTTGGCTAAGGTCCCTCTGGACTATTTTTGATTCATCGAGGGTTGTAAGTTTAGGATGATTCCCTAGCCAGGCCCTGCTCAAGCTCATGAAAGAGCAGATCGGACTTGACGATTTTGATCAGCCCAACTCGAGGGTCTGAGAGATCTAGGATCGTGTAAAGTGCCCCGCAGGTGCAAAGGGCGTAGAGCAGCCCCAGACTCCAAAATCGATGCTTACTCTGAGCGAGTGCGCGTCCTAATAGCACGGCTCCAGTCAAAATCAAGAGCGCAATCAGTCCGATAATGAGGGCCGGAATCGAAACCTGGATGTGGGCCCTCCGTTCGGTCGCCAGGTCAAACATCTGGTTCAAAGCTGGGATAAGGTGCAACGTGGCGGGATCTCTTCCAGCTTCGGAGGCATGTCCGGTGGCGAGTGTCCAAAGATCGGATTGAATCCGGGCGGTCTCGTTCGCATCAGCCGGTAGTTGACCTTGGGAGAGCGAGGCGTTGAATTTGACCCGCTCAGCGACATACTGCTTCATCAACCTTCGCCCCGCGGTCCTCTCCAGTGCGGGAAGAAGGTCAAGCCGCATCGTCGCCGTGCCGATTGCGTTAGCCTCCTGAACGGAGGTCTGAAGCCTGGCATCGAATTTGGTCCAAGCTGCCGAAAGACTGAACGCGAGCAGAAGGCCGAGGAGAGCAAACACCGCACCTTCAACGATCTGCTCGGCCTTTCCGGTGTCCTCTAGGTTCTCCTGCGCTTCTCCCGTTCGCACGCTTAGTCCAACCCACATCATTCCAAAAGTCAATGCGAATAGGGCCAGAGGCAACATTCACTCGACTTTACCAGACCGCACATTTCGCAATTCTTCGAAATATATGCTAACCTAATTTCGATGACCGACGAAATGATCGTAGTGGCGCTCAAAGCGCTGAGTGACCCAACTCGGCTCCAGATCGTAAGATTCCTTGCGGATTGCTGCTGTAAGCGCGCTGAATTGTACGAGGACGGCGCGGTGATCGGACCCACTGCGGGAGAGGTGTGCTGTCACATCACGGGCGCGGAACGGATCAATTCCACCATATCTCACCACTTACACGAGCTTGAAGCCGCTCAGATTATTACGATCACGAGGCGCGGCAAGTCGATGATTTGCTCTCTCCGTCCCGAGTCGCTGCTGACTTTGGGAACCCAACTCGTTACACTCGCAAATTCTCAGCCCTCCGATTCCAAGTGCTGTTAAGACATGAGCAGGATCATTCTCTTCGTTTGTGTACACAACGCGGGTCGATCTCAGATGGCCGAAGCATTCACGAATCACATTGCACGATTTCGGGGACTCGATATTGTTGGGAAGTCAGCCGGAACCGTTGGCGGAAAGCAACTCAATCCGCTGGCGGTTGAGGCAATGACGGAACTTGGCGTTTCGATGGCGGGACAATCCCCGAAGATTCTCACCCAGCACCTCGCCGATGAGGCGACGAAGATCATTAGCATGGGTTGTGGAGTCGATGCAGCCGCTTGCCCTGCAAAATT
>JBBRHU010000417.1:0-2835 GCA_038222255.1 Fimbriimonadales bacterium
CTTCCTTGTTCTCGTCGGGCGAGATCCAGCCGAAGTGTTCGATCGTAACCTTGATTCCCTTCTGAAAGACGAACGGGTCTTGGATATGCCACCGGTAGGCGCGTGGATGGCCGCCGACGATACCCCATTGGTCGAAGTAGGGCACGCCGAAATAGGGCGTGCTCACCTTTTTCAGCCCCCACGCGCTTAGGAAATAGTCTTCAGTGCCCGTGCCCCAAATAGACGCGCGCTTTTCGCCGTCGATGTAAATCTTTTCGTCGCCCTCGCCGAACCACATTGGGCTGCGGGTTCGGACTGCGAGCACGGTGCCGACGTAGTGGCCCTTTCCGGTCGTCTCAAGAATCGTGTAGTCCTTGCCTTGTACAACCGGATACTCCTGGCGATATTGCGCATAGAAGTAAGGGGTGTCCTGCGGGAGCGAATCCTTCTTAATCCAATCGATGTTGTAATAGAGCAGATTGATCGCCTTTTTGCTCTGGTTCACGATCTCGATTCGGGCTGATTTTTGGAAAGGCATTTGCCAAAAACAGTTGTAGGCAGCGCCATCTTGCACAGCGACCGGGATGCTCGTGACCTCAGATCGCTTGCCGAAACAGCCTGCGAAAAAGTCGCCGAGCGGAGCTTCGACTCCGGGACGAGGGTTGCCGTCCCAATAGATTCTCAGCAGCATTTCTTGATGATTCGCCGAACCTTTAGGCGCCCAGTCTTGAATCTCTGGACCCAAGAAAGTGATCCACATATGCGTGATCACGCCAGGACCCTTCACGTCCATCAGCGTGTGAGTCTGCCCTGGTTGGACTCGAAAATTATCTCGGTTGCTGTTTTCGGTGAGGTCGCCCACCGGGATCCCGTTTTCCGTGCGAGTCGAAGAAACCCGCATGCTTCGACCTTCCTGCGGCTTCGCAAGATTGCTTAGGTCACCTTGCGCCGCAGCGATCGTGGCGGCAAAAAAGAGGAGGAGTGCGTAGAGCCCCTTGAACATCGTGGCTCCATTGTCTCACTTTTTAACCTACTCGGAGACACGAAAATTGAGTTCAAAAACGCCGGATCGTTTGGCGGTTCCTTTGAGCACGAGCTCTGACGGATTCTCCGAGTCCATAAACTTCAGGGTTCCCGTCACCTCGGCACCCTGGTTTCCTTCCGCGGAGTTTAGATTCAGTGTGATGGTGTGGTCGTCTTGCCTGGTCCAAGTTCCGGCGTAAGTCGTACCACGAGCCTTCGGTCCCTCAAGCGTAAGTTCGAGCGTGCCATCCGCTTTGAGGTCATAGGTGATCACCTCGATCACATCTGCGTCCTCACCCAGATTGAGCTTCCCGCTCCCCTTCCGAACGCCCTTCGTCGACTTGAACGCGATGGGAGAACCATCGCCAATATTCTTGACTGGCGCTGCTGGCAAGGCGTCCTTCCGGTCAATCGGCACCGCAACCGGCTTCTCTTCGCCCTGGCAGCCAACCAGGACCACACCAAGAACCAGACAGAAAAGCCACTTACCCACGAACCGAGCGTACCAGCCAGTCGCGAAGTCGAAGCGGGTATCTTGAATGTCAGCCGGCCTCATAGCTCAGAGGATAGAGCGCCTCCGTCCTAAGGAGGGCGTCGGGGGTTCGAGTCCCTCTGAGGCCGCCAAGTCTTCCAACACTGGTTTCCCATGCCACTTCTAGAGTTTCTGAAGGCCTCCCCTGACTCCGTAGGAAACCTGCCACTGCAACAGGTAATCAACCTTGCAGGAGACGGAAATCTCTTGGACAACTCACTATGTTCACGGGAATTTCGCCAGTACTTGCAAGTCTGCGATCTCGCTCGCGTTCAAGAATTCATTGATGCTTGCCTGACGCCCGGTTCAAAGATGGGCCTCGCTCTCCAAGACATTTCGAATGAGCTCGGCAGCCGACTTGGATTTCGGGTGACTCCTGGACGGTACAGAGGCGTGTCTGGAGCAAACGGCTTGGATGGGTTGGGGGAACTTCAATCAGGCGAGACAATTCTGGTTGAAGTCAAGACGACGGATGCTTATCGAATAAATCTCGAAACGATTGTCCGATACCGAGATCAACTAATTGCGACAGGCGAAATCACGAAACGAGCATCAGTTCTCATTATTGTAGGTCGTGAAGACACTGGAGATTTGGAAGCTCAGGTTCGGGGATCCCGACATGCTTGGGATATTCGAATAATCAGTATTGAAGCATTGCAACGACTATGCTTTGTCCGGCTGAAGACAGATGCCGAAACGCAAAAACAGATCGAACAATTGCTAATTCCATTCGAATACACACGTTTGGACAAGATTATCGACATAACTTTTGCTGCCGTCGCTGATATTGAAGAGGCAAATGTTGAAGCAGACCCACCCTCACTCGCCACCTCCATCGGAGCGAATTTGGCTGCTGCACAGAATAAAACGCCTTCAATAATCCTTGAGCAAACGAGACAGAATGCGCTTGTTTCTGTGAGCAAGAAACTCGGCGTTAGGCTCCTTCGGACGAGCCGAGCTATGTACAAGTCGGAGGACGGTGCCGTCAGAGTCGCGTGTTCAATAAGCAAGGTTTTCGATGATGGTGGTTTGTGGTATGCCTATCATCCTGCATGGAATGAGTTTCTGAGCGAGGGAACTTCAGGCTACTTTGTTTTGGGGATCGTTTCCAAACCCATAGCCTTTCTTATCCCTCACGCATTGATCTTGGCAGAGTTGGACAATCTTTGGACAACGACGAGGAAGGATGGCAAAATGTATTGGCATATCGTGATACGTCCGAGAGAGGGCACGTGGGACTTGGTTCGAAGGGAATTGAAAGGGATTGATCTAGCTGAACTCACCGTTTCCATTCCTCTCTG
>JBBRHU010000418.1:0-2833 GCA_038222255.1 Fimbriimonadales bacterium
CTGCGAAGTTGCCAGTCCGCTCCTTGGTGCTGTACATGAAGAAGCTTCCAACCTGCGGGCTGATAGCATGATCAATCGTAATGTCCGTGAGGTGGTCTTTGCTCGCGGCCTTGGGTTGCCATCCGAAGTCTACGAAGCCGAAGTTTTTCTGGCTCCCGCGAACCTGAGTGTGGCCGTGGTTTAAGACGAAGTAGCCATCAAGGTAGTTATCTTGATCGGTCATTCCTCTAACAGTGAGCTGGGCGAAGGGCCACTTCTCAGTTCCGGGTGTAAAGAGCTTGAGTTCTTGGATGCCAAAGCCGGTCGAGGGTGTGGCATATCGGTTTAGCCCGGAATTGCCTCGGTACCCGGTGTAGCCGAGCGTCAAGCTGTTCCAACGGACTCGAACTTCTTTCTCTTCTGGTTCTGCCGTGGTCTTTTTGGGGTCTGCGACAGGAGCAGTGTCCTGGGCTGCGGCGGTAGCCACCACCATTGCGAGGGCGGCTATTGATCCCACTGAATGCCATGAACGTAGTTTCATTTTGTGTGCATTCCTCAAGGTTTCAAGAATCGTGGGTCGCTGTTGCTTCCGTGCGATGCAACGTGGCAGCCCGCTGTCCAACATGTCTGTCCTGGGTAGTGCTGTGCGAGCTTGTCGGTGTGACACTGTGCGCATAGACCTCTGGTGACAGAGTTCAACATCTTCGCGTTGTTCGTTCCGTGCGGCTTGTGGCACTCCTGGCAACCATTGCCAGTGAATCCGGCGACCGGATCGTGTTCATACAGGAAAGGTCCGGCCTTTTCGGTATGGCAGCTGACGCATTTGCCCTTTAGAGCATCGTGGTTGACCTTAGAGTCCTTCGTTGGGTGAGTTGCGTGGCAGTCACTGCAGGCAATTCGTCCTTCGGGAACTGGATGGTGGTTTGCCCCACGGAATTCACCAAGGGTGGCAGGGTGGCAGGAACCGCAAAGCGTAGGTTCATCTGCCTTCAGCATCAACTTGGGATTAACCTTTGCCGCAAAGATCGGCGTGCGCGGATCCTTCTTGTTCGTAGCGTGAGCGAGGCCATTGTCAGAATCGGTGTGGATCTGGTGACAAGAGACGCAGGAGAGATCTGCACGTGCGTGCTCGGTCCGCTTCCAATGACTTGGAGCCATTGTTTTCTCATGGCACCTTAGGCAAGCTGCAGAGGATTCCTTAGGACTCATTTTTGTAAATGAGATGACTTCGGCATTTTTTTCTGCTTGGTGAATTCGTCCGGGGCCGTGGCAACCTTGGCAACCACGCTTCTCCGGCGGTAACTTCTCGTCGGAGACCAGTGATGCATGGGGAGAAGCGGGGAAATTCTTCGCCTTCCCAGCGTGGCACTCCGCGCAAGCCTCCTCATTCATAAAATCGTCGGGCTTTGCACGTGCAAAGAGCTTCTCCGCCTGAGAACCACTCTTCGACTGCAGCGTCCCCGAAAATCCTAACGAGAGCATTGCGATCCCGACTGCTAAAAACAGCGCTTGGAATTTCAAATCACTTTCTCCTGCCCTTCATCCTTGTTGAAGATTTTGATCTTCATTTATCCCACGCAACTATTCGTTGAACCTAGTTGCACACTCAGACTATAGCCAATCGAAATGCTTGCAAAGCCCTTCAAATCGCCTCTGTCAGTGGAAATAGCGACACAAATCGATGTATTTCTTTCAGATTGGAGAAGGGTGACATGGGTCGGTGGAAGAGCTCGATGAGTACGTTGCCTCGAACCTTCAGAGAATTCCCAGTAGGAGTTAAAGGAATCTCGCCCTTATGACACACACTCAAAACGAGTTGGACCTAGCGCACGGCGAGAACGCTTAACCTTTGATACTTGTCGGCAACGGATTTTCGCGTATAAAACCGCGTTCTCAATTTATCCGGCTCGTTAGTATTATTTATTACCTTTCCGCGATTTCGTTCATGCCTTGAAGGGGCCTGAGATTTAGATAATTTAGCTCATGAGCCCACTTCATCAGGCTCTTTGGGACGTCACCAGCGAAGGGGAGATCGAGCCAATATTCGATGTGATCGACAAAAGTTCCATCCGAAAGCGGAAAGAGCATCCGCGCGGGGTGAAGTACGAACTTTTCGATCTGTGCTTCCGGTTTCACCGCAAGCTCTCGGATCGGGAGCCGGGCAGTGTACGCTTCGTCGAACCTACCGCTCAGTGCATCTACGATGCATTCTGGCGCAGTATTTTCTCTCTCGCCCTTCAATTTCTTGGCCGCAAACCTGTTCCATCTAGGGAGCACACCCTCCCGATCATAGTAGCGCTGGATGATCGTCTGCTCAATAAAGACCACCGTGTTCTTTGCTTCGGGGCCAAGAGATTGTTCTATCTCTTTAAGGATCTCCGCACGCGCTGGAAGCCTTCCGGCGATGGGCATGATCTCACCATCGGTTGGGGACATCATCAGCAGTCCAACCCCGATTGTTCCCTCTAGCTCCAAGAACTTCTCGATTACCCGCCTCTTCGAGCCGCGAGAATCACAGTCGACAAGCCCAAGATGTTGGCCCACACGTGAGGCGACGTCGCTCGCGGGCGCGACATAGAGGAGCTCGTTTGTGCGCGGACACCAAAAGCTATAGATTCCGCATGAGGCAAAGCCGCCTGCCGAGGCTGGGTGGCACAAATCGCTGATCGCCTTCCATACAACTTCTCGGTTCTCAGCGGTGATGTGATCCACCGCCACTGTCGCGAGGATCAGCAAGTTAATCTACGCTCACTGCACTCGTCGAGCTGGATGGGGCACGAATGAAACCATTCGGCTAAGTTGGTGGGCTTGCGGCGCGGTCTCATCGTGAACTGACATTATATCAAACGAGAAG
>JBBRHU010000419.1:0-2817 GCA_038222255.1 Fimbriimonadales bacterium
TCTCTTGTCCGATTGCGAGAATGACCGAATCGCAGGGGAGAATCACTGATCCGCTAGGCACTTGGACGAGCTTGCCATTGACTTCGGAACTGTTGAAAGTTTCGAACTCCATACCGACCAACTTCCCTTCTTCGATCACAAATCGAACAGGAGAGTGGTTCTCCATGATGTCGATATGCTCTTCTTCCGCATCTTCGAGTTCCCAGGGAGAGGCCTTAAAATACTTCCTCGTCTTGCGAGCAATGACTTTGACGTCGGTCGCGCCCAGTCGCTTGGAAGATCGACAGCAGTCCATCGCGGTGTTGCCAACGCCGATGATCAGAACCTTGTCGCCGATCGACTTGATATGCTCAAAGTGGATTGAGGCGAGCCAATCAATGCCGATAAAGATCTGATCGGATTCCCACCTTCCAGGTATCTCGAGCTCTTTACCCTTGGGTGCGCCACTGCCGACAAAAACGGCATCGTAGGCGTTGGAATCGAGCAGGTCCTTCATGCTGTCGATCGGCGAGTTGTACCGGACGTCAACACCCATATCGATGATGTAACCGATCTCTTCGTCGAGCACTTCTTCTGGCAGTCGGAAAGCCGGGATATTAATTCGCATCAGGCCACCCGCGCGAGGGCCTTTTTCAAACAGCGTGACTTCGTAACCAAGCGGCACGAGATCGTTGGCAACGGTGAGAGAAGCCGGGCCAGCACCGACGAGTGCGATTTTCTTGCCGTTCTTCTTTTCCGGAGCCTTCGGAAGTCGGTCCCGAATGTCGCTCTTGTGGTCTGCGGCAACGCGCTTCAATCGACAAATCGCGACTGGCTTGCCATCGATACGCGTTCGACGACACGCGGGCTCACAAGGTCGGTCACAAGTGCGACCAAGAATGCCCGGAAAGACATTCGAATCACGATTTACAAGGTAGGCATCATCGAACCGCCCTTGCGCAATCAACCGGATATATTCCGGAACGTTGGTGTGTGCAGGGCAAGCCCACTGACAATCTACGACCTTGTGGAAGTAGTCGGGATTGCCAACATCCGTCGGCTTCATTGTTCGATTATAGCGATAACGCTAAAACTAATGGCCCTTTCGAGTGTGGTCATTTTTGTTTTCATTTTTTGAACGACCCAAACGGTTCGACTGTCAAAGAAATAGAGCGAAATCAAGAGATGCCTTGAGGGCTAAATTTGAAACGCGCAGTTTGGGCAGACGTCGTAATATGGGTTGGAGCGATATGATTTGTAATCACTTTGTAAGGGCGACGGTGGCGGCGACGGCAGCGATAGTGCTGATTTCGAGCGCAAAAGCTGAAGAGTTTGTGCTCGTTATCGGGATCAACGACTACGCTGTACCTCTTGATGCACGAGGCTTGCCCCTGAAGGACGCCGCCGGTAATCCTGTCTCCAATGAGTTGCATGGCGCGGTGAACGATGCCAAGAACTTCGAGCTGTTGCTTCGCTCAAAACTCCCAACACTAAGGTCGTCAAACGTTCGCGTGCTCCTCGACCGAAGCGCAAATGAGGAGAGCTTCCGTCAGTCTGTGTCTTTCATCTTGCAGAACATCCGAAGTGGTGATCGAATGTGGCTTTTTTTCTCGGGCCACGGAGCGACAATTCCAGACCGAACATCGGCAACTGGCTCAAGCTCGGTCATTGCGCTTTCAGATCAGATTCTCGTGAAGGGCAGCTTCTTCCACGAATTTGCCGATGCGTTAAGGTTGAAAGGGGTCTCCGCATCACTTGTGTTTGACTGCTGCTTCGGCGGAGGAATGCTGAAGAGCCTGCGTGGGGAGATCAAGACCGCCACTCCGAAGAGTCTATCGAATCAGGGAAAGGTGGGTCCAAGACTAGACGCCCGTGCGAGGCTGATCACTGCACTTCCGAGACTGCAAAAACTCGACCCTACCCGCACTCCAAAAACATTGCCGGCGAAGTCATCGCTGACATTCATCTTTTCCTCTGATGCGCAGTCGCCAAGTTTTGACCTTGTATACAAGAACCCAACCCGGCAAGCCGAGGGCGCCTTCTCAGGCATCTTTACAGAATGCTTTCGAGCGAACCTGAATCTTGACCAGGCGATGACGCAGGTTACGTCAAGAATTCGGGAGGCTGGCATCGCCCAGCGGCCTGGGTTTGAGGTATTCCCTCCATCGCGTAAATCGGCCGGGCTGTTTGACGCTCAAAACTAGCCCGGCTTTAGAGTGCCAAATTCAGGATGCCAGGTTTCGATTCTGAAATCGTAAGTAGGAACGGGAGGTTTCGTATACCGCTTTCCGTCAGCTATCGAGAGTTGTTTCATTGAGTCGCGCATGGAAGCGAGATTGAGGTCTTTCGGCACGCTGCGTTGAGCAATCCAGGAGAGCACTCCTCGCTCCCCTTGGCCATCATATTTGTACGAGACCATTTTGCACCGCTCGTCGGTCATGTCTTGCCTAACGACAATCGCCTCATACCGCTTCGGCAGTACTTTGCCGAGCATGTTGTTGTGGCACATGTCGGCGATGAGCACCGCTGACCAGTTCGGTGGAAGGGCGAGACCCTTGAATACACGTGTCCAGCTAAGCGTCACAAACTCATTTTCTGTGGCCTGAAACTTCATGACTGGCTGATGGTTCTGGACATCTCCATGTCCACTAACGCACAGCCAAACGGTGCCAGTTGATCCGGGCTCAATCGTCGCTTTAAGTCTGGCAACAGCAGCTAAGACCTTGGCTGGTTCGCTCGCCGAATCCTCGTAGATGACTTGCTCGCTTGGTAGGCCGCGTTTTGTCCAAACTTGCCTCCAAGTCTCACAGTCTCGGCGAATAGGCTCTACGTCTTGTT
>JBBRHU010000420.1:0-2776 GCA_038222255.1 Fimbriimonadales bacterium
GTAACTTAACAGTTATGCTCTGGACCGCACTCACGGTGGGAACACTCATTGGAATTCCGACCGTTCATACCACGCCCCGCCACCCGCAAGATCCTTCAGGGGTCTTTGGCGCACGATCGCTCGCACTCAGTCCCGACGGGACGCGCCTCGCGTTCTCGTATCTCGGAGACGTTTGGGTGGCATCCGCCGACGGTGGTCGAGCGATTCCGCTTACAAACCACATCGAGATGGACGATAACCCTGTTTGGTCGCCCGACGGAAAGTGGATCGCTTTTGCGAGCAACCGGAGCGGAAACTGGGACACCTACATTGTCCCGAGTGAGGGTGGACGGACCAAGCGCCTCACCTGGCATCCAGGTGCAGACGTCCCCAGCGATTGGACAGCGGACGGAAAGAGCGTCATCATCAAGACCGCGCGCGATGATTCGTTCAATGGCATCTACACCGTCAATGTAGAAACGACTGTTGCAAAGCAGCTCCTCCGGGACATGATGACGGTGAACAACCCGAAGATGTCGCCCGATGGAAGCAAAGTTGTCTATAACCGCTTTGGGTTCCCCTTCACGCGACCCCGATACGAAGGAAGCGCGGCGGCGCAGCTTTGGATTCTCGACACAAAAACTGGAAAGTCGAGCCAGCTGCGCTCAAACGGATTCCAAAATCTTTGGCCCAACTTTGATTCGAATTCGAGTGCGGTTTACATTTCGACGGTTGAAGCTAAGACGCCGAGTAGCCACAAAGTGAACGAGAACCCCGGCAAGTTTGTCGACAGTCCAGCTCGCACTCCCAACCTTTTCCGAGTCGGCCTCAATGGCTCGGCCAAGCGAATGACTGACTTCGTCGGCGCACCCGTGCGTTACGTCACGGCTGCAAAGAAGGCGGCACGTGTGGCTTTCGAACAGAATGGCCAGGTGTATGTGATGGACGGCGACCAGAAGCCACATCGCGTGAAGATCACCGCCAGTGTTGACGATAAGACGACGAACGAAGAACGGCTCGTTCTCACGGGAGAAGCTACGGATGTCAGCCTTTCTCCCGCTGGCGACAAGATGGTCTTCGTTGCTCGCAATGACCTCTGGATTGTGCCGATCAAGAAAAGCAAAGGTCCGAACGCAGACGACGCGATTCAGTTGACCGATTATCCCGGAAAGGACACCGATCCCGTCTGGCACCCGAACGGTAAGTTCGTGTTCTTCACCTCCGATCGGGAAGGAAGCGATGCGATCTTTAAGCTTGAAATCGCGACAAAAGCGGTCACTCGTGTGACTGGACCAGACAATGACTGCCTTGAAGTTCACCTCACGCCTTCGGGAGACAAGCTGAGTTTTTGGCAGGCAGGACCCGCCGGTGGCATGTTCACCGTGGGCATCGAGGGCGGCGCTCCGACGAAGGTCTTTTCGTTGCCTAGCAGCTTCGCATACGGACCTGGCACCGCCTATGACTGGTCACCCGATCAGCGGTACGTCGCTTACACTCGGCAAAAGAAGACCACCACAAACATCTACATCTACGACACCAAGCTTGGCAAAGACTATAACGTCACGATGCTCAACGTCGGACATGCACTGCCGAAGTTCTCGCCCGACGGCCGCTTCCTGTTCCTTCGATCTGAACGAGAGGGATCGGGTCTCTGGGCGCTGCCCCTTCGAGTTGAAGATGCGCGTGAAACTGAGCTCGAGTTGAAATATGAGAAGCCGAAGGGACCGGTGGTTGTCGACATTGACTTCGAAAGGATCGAAACCCGGCTTCGAAAGGTGATCCCACAGGTTCCTTCCACCAAACCAACCATTGACACAAACACTGGAGAGATCTACTTTGTGAACGAAGGAGATATTTGGAGAAGCGCCTACGATGGATCAGAACTCCGAAGAGTTACAACCGGCGGCGGAATTGGCTCTTATGAGGTGAGTAAGGACGGAAATTCCTTTATCTTCATTCGAAACGGCCAGCTGCAATCTTTGAACCTTCGAGCTCCTGGCTACCCGATTTCCACCGTAACTTTCCGAGCTGAGTGGGTCCGCGATATTCGTGGCGAGCATAAGGCGGCGTTCAATGAATTCTGGAGACTCTACAACCGCAGTTTCTATGATTCGAACTTCCACGGTCGCGACTGGACCGCGCTCAAGAAGCGTTACGAGCCGTACCTCGAATCGATCGGTCACCGAAATGAGATGGCAACACTCGTCAACATGATGGTTGGCGAACTTGAATCATCACACTCAGAGGCAGGTCCGGCGGCCGGAAATCTGCCGGTCGTGACCACCGCACATCTCGGCGTGCTGTTCGACTACAACCACTTTGGGGATGGCATCCGCATTCTTGAGGTACCCGCTCGAACTCCGGGCTCCTTCGCAAAAACGAAGCTCGTTGCAGGGGACGTGATCATGAAGATCAATGGCAAGCCGGTTCGACTTGACGAATCGCTTTGGCGAGACGTCTTGAACTATCAGGCAGGGCGGAATCTTACACTGGACGTAGTCGCAGCTGATGGCAAGAGTCGTGTTGTCACATTCCGGGCGCTTTCGCCGGAAGAGTTCGGCGCGATCCTTTATCGTAATCGCATCGAGGGCCGAAGGAATTACGTTGAGCAGAAGTCTGGCGGAAAGCTTACCTACGTGCACATCGCTGGCATGGGAGGCGACAACTTCACGACCTTCAACCAGCAAGCTTGGGAGTACATCCAGGGCAAGGGCGGCATCATTGTTGATGTTCGCAACAATGGTGGTGGAAACATCAGCGATCGGCTGATAGACCTGATTCAGCGAGTGCCACACAG
>JBBRHU010000421.1:0-2731 GCA_038222255.1 Fimbriimonadales bacterium
AGCTTCGGGTGATGTACACCAAACTTGACGCAGGTTGGGAAGTCGTCTGCCGAACCCCAGATCCGCTTTGGACTGTGCAACACCAAGGGAAGGCCCTACGGGTTGATGACGAAGGCGGCGTCCACTTTGTGTCGGTCACGCTCGAAGACACTGGCTTCAAACTACAACGATTTGACTTAAAGCTTGAAGTTCCAAGCGGTTTAGAGGCCATAAGTGAATCTAGACTCGATTCTTGATTCTCTGGAGTCTGGAGCCACCACGGTTTGGACTCGAAGTGGAAAGATCGATGGCTTAGCCGAGGCGTATTTCGCCCGGATACTCAGCTACTACGGTGTTGACCAGACACGATTGGTTAGGCTCGGCTGCAAGTGGAAGCAACTCCTTAGCAGGGTTGACGAGAGCGCGCTCATTTACCGAGCCGGCGGAATTTACGAACGAGCAATGGGGCACTGGGGGGCGAGCGCAGAGGCGTTCCTTTCTGCTGGAAGAGCGTCAAACGATAAGCTCTCTCAGTCCTCATTCCAGATCGGTGCGATCGACAGCTTGGCCCGGGCGGGGAAGCCGCAGGAGTCTGAGCAACTGGCAAAGACTTTGGTCAAGAATCTCGACGTGCTTGGCGAACCTGTTTTGGCAGCTCGGGCATTGCTCAATCTCGGAAACGCTTTGATCTATCAAGAGCGGATGGACGAGGCCCGCAAGGCACTCACCAAGGCCCTGCCGCGACTTGAGTCAGCCGAACTTACGATTGAAGCCACGTCCGCCCGTCTCGCCCTATCCACCACCCATCTCTACAGTGGAGATCCTAACGAAGCTCAGACCCTGGCCGAACAGGTGATTCGCCAAGCCGAGGCAGCCGGCGCGACACAGCTGGCCCAACTCGCCAAGCTTAATCTTGCGCTGGCCTTGACGATCCGGGGGCGCCCGGAAGAGTCTTATCGCATGCTTCTGGAGTTGAGACCCTATTTCGAGGACTCTGCAGTCGATTCTGCACGCGTCGAGGAGTACCTCGCAGATGCAATGTTTCGGTTGAACCTTTGGAGCGAAGCTGAGGAAGCATATCGGGATGTCCTTCAACGAGCAGAGGGTCTCTTCCCGCTGAACCGAGCGAATCTCCTCCTCGGTCTAGGTCAGGCGTTGCAAGCACAAGGGCTAGACACAGATGCGAAGCCGTTCCTAAAGAAGGCAAAGGATCGCTACGGTGCGCTCAACAACCTCCCATGGCAGGCGGTCTGCCTCCATCAACTCGCATTAATCGAAATGAAGGAGGGTGATAAGCAGCGAGCAGCGAAATTGCTTGACGAGGCGCTGAGGCTTTCGAACGAAGCTCACTATCACCGGACAGCCATCTTGCTCACGCAGGCCAAGGTAGGTTTGGATACGCTTGCCGAAGCAGAGCGGGCGATCAAGGATGGGGGGTATCTCGACCTTGAGTGGCAGTTGCACTACCTTCGAGCCAAGTCTGCGGATTCTCCAGGTCGATTCTACAGAAAGATGTTTGCGTCGATCTTGACGGGAAGAATTGCGACGAGGTCAGTCGCAGCCCGAATGGGATTCCTCCAAGACAAAACCGAAGCGATCCAGGCCTATCTCGGTTGGCTCTTGAGTCAGCCGACGAAATCGCGTGTTGACGAAGCAACCCGCACCATTGAGCAAGTGCGGTCGGTGACGCTGATCGACGAAATTTTGCAGAGTGGTGCACTGCCAACCCATGTGGTAGAGCAGTTGCAACTCGTTCGGAATGAACTTGAACACTCCGTTGCCAACGAGCCTCGCGGTTCATCTCGACGGCTGCTCGATCGTGGCGGCAAAATTGATCGTGCTCAAAAGAAAGCGACCGAAGCATTGCTTTCATTGGAACTCGGTGTCGGCCGCGACGGATTTGCCCCCCAACGCAGCGTCATTTGCGCTGAGACAAGTGATGGGCTCCGAATCCTTCATTCCCACAAGTCGTACAACCCCTCCATCACCGTCCCTCAGCTCACGAACTTGCTTCGCTGGCTGTACTTCGACCTTGTATCGCCGCTGGCGAATCCCGACGAGGACGCGTTTAGAGTCAACCGATCTCTCGATGCTCTAGCCGAAGTGTTTGAGCCTCTTCTTGTCGCTGACGTAGATTGGATTTGTCCGGACGGCCTGACCTGGCGGATTCCTTTCTCACTCTTGGCGAGTCGATTAGCACACGAAAAGGAGTGGTGCCTTGCGATGCATCCAAGCATGACGGCGATCAACACGGCTCGCCTAAAACCTTCGAGTAAGGCAGTTATCTGGTTGGGCCAATCGACGAACCTTCGGCACGCAAACCGAGAAGCAGAGGCGATCAGTTCAAGATTTGATAACTGTCCCATCTTGACCAAGCGCGAGGACGTCCTTCGATCTTTGGACGGCGACTACGATGCCATCCATGTCGTCGCACACGCGATACATAGACCCCAGAATCCCATGCTTTCTGCGATCGGGTTCCCGGACGGCCCGCTTCATGCTTTTGAAATCACTCGTAGTAACCTGAACGTGAAGCTGGCTACTCTTTCAGCCTGCGAGACCGGAACGATGTCGCTCATAAATAAGACCGAGCCGGACGGATTTGCCCGATCGTTCGTCGCTCGAGGTGCGGAAAGCGTCATTGCCAGCCAATGGCCGCTGGACGATGAGGCGGCCTTTAGGCTATTTGACGCATTCTATGACTCGGTTTTCCTGAACCTAGACGTACGTGAAGTAATTCTGAGAGCAAAAT
>JBBRHU010000422.1:0-2724 GCA_038222255.1 Fimbriimonadales bacterium
CGACTTCTACATGAACGTTCGGAAGAGCAGGGTGGAACTTGGCCACGTCGGCCACTCCGAGATCATTGTCAAAATGGACGCTGCACGTAAAGCCCCGCCCCATAAACCTGGTGCATTTCAGGACTGGGAGTTCATTGCGGCATTGTCGCAGTTTGCAAAAGTTGCGAAGGCTAATGAGGCCTCCCCGACTTATCAAGTTAATCTGACTTCGCGAATTCGCCACATGTCCTCCGCAGCATAGCGGAGGACACAGACGACTCAATTACCAGGCGTAGTGCTCTGGAGCGGTCTTGAATGCAGGGAAGATCTCGTCAAGTTTGGCAAGCGCTTCTCCGTCGAGCTTAATATCTAGGGCCTTGATTGAACCATCAAGTTGCTCCATGGTTCGTGGTCCGATGATCGGCGCTGTGACTGCCTTTTGGTGAAGCAGCCAGGCGAGTGCGACATCGCCGGGTAGCTCACCTCGTTCGTCACAGAATGCTTCCCACTTCTCGAGTTTGGGCCGCTCCTTCTCAATGCGATCGGTCATGTGCTGATCAGCTCGTCGACCAGAGAGACCACCTTTGAGCACTCCACCCAGAAGGCCACCAGAAAGCGGGCTCCAAGGAATGATGCCAACTCCGTAATCCGCCGCTGCCGGAATGAGTTCCATTTCAATTGTTCGCGCGAACAAGTTATACAGCGACTGTTCACTCACCAATCCAAGGAAGTTGCGAGCCTTTGCCTTTTCGTTTGCCTTGATGATGTGCCAACCTGCGAAGTTCGAAGAACCGGCGTAGAGCACTTTGCCTTGTTGTACAAGAATCTCATAGGCCTGCCAGACCTCCTCCCAGGGTGCATCTCGGTAGATGTGGTGCATTTGGTACAGGTCGATATAGTCGGTCTTCATTCGCTGAAGGGACGCATCGCAAGCGCGCCGGATGTGGAGCGCAGAGAGCCTTGAAGTATTGGGCCAATCGCCCATATCGCCGTAGCACTTGGTTGCGAGAACGACTTTTTCGCGACGACCACCACCCTGGGCAAACCAATTACCCAGGATCTGTTCAGTGATTCCTTCCCCACGCTTCCAACCATAAACGTCGGCGGTATCGAAGAAATTGATGCCCAGTTCGAGGGCCTTGTCCATAATTGCGAAGCTATCTTCTTCGGTTGTTTTTGGGCCGAAGTTCATCGTGCCTAAACAGAGGCGGCTCACCTTGAGTCCAGTGCGGCCGAGGTTTGTGTATTCCATGGTTATCTCAATCTAGATGGCCACGTTGCCATCCTCTGATGCCCTAGGTTTACCTCCTGTCAGCAAAGATGCGTCAGTTTCTATATGAACTCTAACGTGAAGTCGAATATTGCCCCTGAGAGTTTGGAAGAATCCCCCGAAAATTACCAGTAACATGACCGTCAAGCGTGTGCTCGTAACCGGTGCTGGTGGTTCTCCTGGCGTAAATTTCATTCAATCACTGAAAGAAGCGCCCGAACCAATAGAAATCGTTGCCGCCGATTGCAACGCCCACCACTTACAGTGGCCGCCTGTCGACCGGAAGCACCTTGTTCCACCCTGTACCCATCCCGAGTACATCGATGCGCTCAACGCAATCATCGAGATGGAGGGGATTAACTTCGTGCATCCGCAGCCAGACGTCGAGGTTGCGATTCTCAGCAAGCACCGAGACCGGTTGAAAGCACGAACATTCTTCGCTAGACGCAGCACGATCGAGATCCTTCAGGACAAAGCAATCGCAGGGGCCCTCTGGGAGCGAGCAGGAATTCGACGACGGCCCACGTTGGTGATCGAAAATGAAGATGACCTGAACTCCGCCGTATTTCACCTCGGATATCCGTTTTGGCTCAGGGCTTCGACCGGAGCCGGAGCTCGCGGCAGCACGCTGGTCGAGAATATGGAGACAGCGAGCCATTGGATCGGCTACTGGCGAGCGAGGGGTTGCGACTGGCAGTTCATTGCCGAGGAATATCTCCCCGGCCGCGACTACGCTTGGCAGTCGATTTGGAAAGACGGTGAGCTTATTACTTCGATGGCTCGAGAGCGACTCGAGTACATCTACCCCCACCTAGCCCCTTCGGGAAGAACAGGTACGCCGATCGTGGCCGCCACTGTTCACGACGACCGAATAAATGAAATGGGTATCAGGTGTGTCAAGGCAGTTGATGCACGAGCAACGGGAATTTTCTCGGTAGACCTTCGCGAGAACTCTGCGGGAGAAACTGTTCCAACCGAAATCAACTGCGGCCGCTTCTTCACAACAAGTCTGTTCTTCACTCGGGCGGGAATTAACATGCCCTACCTGTACGTGAAGCTCGGATTTGGCGAAGAGCTTCCCGAAGTTGAATCGATCAACCCCGTTCCTGCCGGGTTGCTCTGGCTTCGCCATATGGATTGCCCAACCGTTTTGATAAGAGAGGAGAAGATCAAATGTCATACCCCCTGGACCACGCAATCGATCGCTATGAGTGCGTGATCTTCGACTTCGACGGCACGCTCGTCGATCTTCACACCGACTGGGAGGCGTTGAAAGCCGCACTCTCTCGGCAATTCATTGGTGCGGATTTTCAGAAACTGACTCAAGGTCTCGGACAAGTTGAAGTTGCATACGGCGCGCATGGGCTGAGGCAAGCCTATGAGACGATCCACCACTTCGAGACTCGCGAGGGTTGGTCACTCAAGCCATGGGCAAAGTCTGCACTCACAAATTGCAAAGTGCGTCACCAGAGAGT
>JBBRHU010000423.1:0-2723 GCA_038222255.1 Fimbriimonadales bacterium
ACGGAGCATTTACCGGGGGAGCTGCGCGGGGCGGATATATCCAAGTCGTTGTTTCGAGCGAGGCGAAGACGATGAACCTGGTGGCACGCGGGCACGGAATGGTTTATGTCAACGGCGAGCCAAGAGGCGGCGATGTTTACGACTTCGGTTGGGTCAAGATCCCAGTTCGCCTCCGGACCGGAAGAAACGAATTCTTGTTTGCTGGTGGTCGAGGAAGTATCAAAGCAAGCCTTGAACCGGTCTCTGCCGCAATCGAAATCGATGCCAACGACGCGACACTTCCCAGCGCTCAGTCCTACGACGGCCCCGTGCCGATTGGAATTGTGGTGAGGAATACGACATCCGAGTGGATTCGAGACGCAAAGATCCTTGTGACTTCGACTGGCGCTGCGGGATCAAAACCGACAACGAGCCTGAACCCGGTTCGCCCGCTGCCACCGCTCTCCGTGCAGAAGATTCCATTAAAGGCGCCTGTCGATATAAACACCAAGGAACTCAGCGTGAGCGTTGCGTCTCCTGCATACGGAAGCTCGGCCGCAAAGTTTAAGCTTGGTAAAGCAGACCGCACAGGGCAGGTCACATTCTTAAGCTCAATCGACGAGAGCGCGCAATATTTCTCGTGGGTCCGACCGGAAAATACAGAAGGCGGAGCAAATCCTACCGCGCTCATTCTTTCGCTTCACGGCGCAAGCGTTGAGGCGAGCGGACAGGCCGCGGCGTATGGTTCAAACGCCTTGGGGCCAATCATCTGCCCGACGAACCGTCGACCGTACGGATTCGACTGGGAGGATATCGGTCGAAAGGACGCCCTCGAAGTGTTGACGTATTGCGAAAAGGTCTTCATGAGCGGCTCGGCTCCCGTCCAGACCTATCTCACCGGACACTCAATGGGTGGCCACGGAACGTGGCAGCTCGGAGTTACCTTCCCAGATCGCTTTGCCGCAATCGCGCCGAGCGCCGGATGGGCCAGCTTCTGGAGCTATACCGGTGGATTTACGGGGAAGCCTGGATTCGCAATTGATGCTTTCCTTCGCCGAGCTTCAAACGGCAGTGATACCGTTGCGCTGATCAACAACCTCAAGAACAAACCGGTCTACATCGTGCACGGCGACGCCGACGACAACGTTCCGGTGAGCGAGGCTCGTGCGATGAGAAAGAAGCTCGAGGAGATGCAGTCGCCGGTCGCTTGGCACGAGGAGAAAGGCGCGGGTCACTGGTGGTCAAAAGGTCTAAGCAAGGGCGCAGATTGCGTGGACTGGCCCGGCATCTGGGAGTTGTTCGGCCGGTCACGTCTTCCGCAGCCAGCTGATCGAGCGTCGATCGACTTTACGACAATGTCACCGGCAATCAGCAAGCAATCAGGTTGGATCCGCGTGGAGACGCAAGAAAAGCAGCTCATGCCAAGTCGCGTACAGGCGACGCGCTATCTAGTTAAAGAGAAGCTCAATACCCGTGGAGAATTCACGCTCACGACAGAAAACGTTGAGACGTTGAGCATCCTCCTCAGCCACGGAGTTCCGACGAACAGCATTACCGTTGACGGCAAGAAGCTCGAACTCAAGCTTGACGCCGATCCGAAAGGCGACACTTGGATTCGGCTCGGCAAGGATAAGACCGGTTGGGCAATTAATCCGGTCGAGCCGACGGTCAGCCGAGCAGCTCGTCCCTCACAGGGAATCAAGGATGTTTTTGATCGTGGCGTCGTCTTCATTGTGCCGACCCAAGGCGATGAGGCGGTCCAAAGATGGGCGCTGGCGAAGGCCAAGTACGATTCAGAAACCTACTGGTATCGAGGGAATGCCTCGCCCCTCATCCTCACTGATCGCGAGTTTTTGAACTTGAATCAGTTCGATAGAAATGTGGTGCTATACGGAACGCCAGAGTCAAATCGCGCCTGGTCTAAACTAGTCGACTCCGACCGGCTCGTCGTGAAGAGCGGATCGGTTCAGCTCGGGACGGAGAACCTGGAAGGAAAAGAACTCGCGGTGCTGGCCACGATGCCATCAAAGGCAAGTTCCTCCGCGCTTGTGATGGTCGTTTCGGGGACGAGTTTGGTCGGCTGCCGTCTGACCGAGCGCGCTCCCTATTTTGTTTCTGGCGCTGGGTTCCCGGATGTGATGATCTGGGACACTTCGACTCTGGTAAGCGGCTCAAGTGGCATTCGGCTTCTCGGCTTCTTTGGGAATGATTGGTCAGTTCAAAAGGGAGAGTGGGTTTGGAACAGGTAGCGAAATATCGTTGCATGCGAGCGCATCAGCCTCGGAATATTGATGGCGCGGTCGATAAGTCGTTCTGGATCGATGCGATTTGGTCCGTCGATTTTGTGGACATCGAAGGCGACCGTAAACCACATCCTCGGCACCGAACACGCATGAAGATGCTGTGGGACGACGAGGGTCTCTATATTGCCGCTTCAATGCAAGAGCCTCACCTTTGGGCGACCCTTACGGAGCATGACTCCGTGATCTTTCAGGACAACGACTTCGAGGTCTTCTTGGACCCGGATGGTGATTCAGAACTCTACATCGAGCTTGAGGTCAACGCGCTCAACACCACCTGGGATTTGCTCCTTGTAAAACCTTATCGAGATGGGGGGCCAGCCCTAACCGGGTGGGAGATTAAGGGACTCGAAACTGCGGTTCGACTTCGCGGAACTTTGAATGATCCTAGCGATCTCGACGACGGCTGGGATCTTGAGATCTTTATGCCCTGGACTGGCCTCA
>JBBRHU010000424.1:0-2705 GCA_038222255.1 Fimbriimonadales bacterium
CCTCTATCATGCTTTGCATCAATGCACTTGCCCTCGCCGTGACACTGTTAATCCCCCAGAACCACGATCTAAAGCCCGCAGAGGCGCTCAAGCAACTCGAATTCATGAAGGGGAATTGGACCGGAACACAGGTGTTCAACACTCAAGGCGGACCTGCGATGGAAGGTGCCGCAACGAACAAGATTGCCGACGCGATTGGCACGCGATACCTGTGCGAGATGCTCTCGACTTCCCTCCCGGGACGAAAACCGACCGACACTCGCCACTTCGTGAGCTACGACTCGAAGTCGTCGAAGTTTAAAGCATGGTGGTTCACAGACACCACCGTCGGCCCAATGGAATTCGAAGGTACTGTTTCCGGCAAGAAGCTTGTGATGACCGGTAAGTCCGGAGAAAACATCCTCAAAGCCACATACGAGAGTCCAAACGCGACAACACTCGTCTACTCCCTCGAGATGAAGCAGGGCGATGGATGGCTCAAGCTCTTTGTGACCACTTATAAGAAGAGCTAACGTCAAAATCTAGGGCCGAATCGATCCCCGCGCCAAGTGTTCACGTGCAACATTTGGCCCGATCGGGGATAAACTGTTGCCTATTGCGGGGGCAATAGATCCTCTCCGAAGACCGAACAAAGTCGTTCATGAAGGTCGTGTGAGGATTTTGCGAGTTTCTCGCCTGACAAGAGCGCCTTTGTTTGATCAGAGGTAGAACGACGCTATGAAAAAGAGAATAGGAATTTTAACCGGAGGCGGAGACGTCCCTGGGCTCAACGCATGTATCAAGGCGGCGGTGTATCACTTAACGGAGGCTGGCCATGAGGTCGTTGGTATTCGTCGAGGGTGGGGTGGACTGCTCAACCTCAACCGAGAAGATCCAGAGTCAATCGCAAAGTACACCACGCCGCTTGACCAGATCAACACGCGGACAGTCGATCGATTCGGGGGAACGTTCCTCCACACCTCCAGAACGAATCCAGCCAAAACGACAGTTGAGAACGTTCCCGACTTCTTGAAGGATCCCAGCCACCCCGACGACCCGAAGGCGAAGCTTGACTTTACGCCGCACGTCCTGAAAAATCTGGCCTTCCTCGGAATCGATGCTCTCGTCACGATCGGTGGCGATGACACTCTTAGCTATTCGCACCGACTGCACTCAGAAGGCTTCCCTGTCGTTGCTATCCCTAAGACGATGGACAACGACGTTTTCGGAACTGACTACTGCATCGGCTTCTCGACTGCGGTCTCACGTAGCATCGAGTTCATCACCGCACTACGGACTTCGACAGGGTCACACGAGCGCATCTGCGTCGTCGAGTTGTTCGGACGAAATTCTGGCGAAACCTCGCTCATCTCTGCCTACCTCGCCGGTGTTGACCGTTCGATCATCTCGGAGGTCCACTTTGATCCCGAAAAGCTTGCTTACCTGCTTATGGAAGACAAGCGACGCAATCCAAGCAACTATGCGATCATGACAATCTCGGAAGGCGCCCAGATGGTCGGTGGCAAGATTGTCGAATATGGACAGGCGGATGCGTACGGTCACAAGAAGCTCGGCGGAATCGGAAACCTCACAGGCGACGCCATCAAGCAGATCACGAAACAGAACATCATCTACCAGCAAGTCGCTTACCTGATGCGCTCCGGCGAGCCAGACGCGCTTGACAAGATGGTTGCGATCAGCTTTGCTAACCTCGCAACCGACCTTCTGATGAAGGGCGAGTCTGGAAAGATGGTCGCGCTAAACGAGGGCCGCTACACCGCGGTCGACCTATCGGGAATCATGGACGGCGTGAAGCGAGTTGATATCAACGAGCTCTACGACGCCGAAAACTATCGACCGAAGGTCCAAAGTATGCTCGGAAAGCCGATGTTCCTTTATTAGGATTTCAAGCACGGTGCTCCTCCTGGCACATTGTCAGGAGGAATCTTTTTATGAAGCTCACTCAAGCGCTCGTTGAAGATTTCGACGCCGTCCTGGAGTTCGTTCACGCCTACTACACCTACGACCAGATTGCGATTCGTCCACAGTTGGCCGACGGGGTCAGGACCTTGCTTGCAGACCCCCAACTCGGAAGAGTTTGGTTCATCACGGCGGACGCTCAACGAATCGGATACGTGGTTTTAACTTTCGGGTACGACCACGAATTCGGCGGAAAGACCGGTCTGATCACCGACCTCTACATCTCCGAGGAATTCAGAGGCGCTGGCTTGGGAACGTGTGCGTTTGCAGAAATACTCGGCCTTGCTCGGTCATTTGAGTGCAACATTGTGGAGCTAGTCGTCACGCCTCACAATTCTCGCGTCCCAGAGTTTTACAACCGCATGGGTCTTAGCCTAAGTGATCGACGAACCTATTCTGTCGTCCTTTGAGCGAACTCCCGATGAGCGCCTGGGCGCACTCTTCACCTTTGGCTACCCTTCGCGAGCGGGCAAACTTGGCCTCTCTTCACCTCGAATCCGTCATAAATTCCGCTGACACAAAATGCTCAACATACGAACCGGGCTCTCGAATGCAAGAATTATGTTGGATTCAAGCAAATACCGCTAAAGCTGCTAATCAAAGGAGTTTTGCTTGGAGCCAATCATCGAACCCTGACGGAAAGAATGGGGTCGATGTAGCGCTTGATGCCAGTTGCAAAGCATACGAGCTTCGGGCAAAAAGGGATGGAGGAAACAAGATGACAAGACAACAGGAGGACCACCTTC
>JBBRHU010000425.1:0-2701 GCA_038222255.1 Fimbriimonadales bacterium
CGCCATTGCCGCTTGTGCTCACTGCAGCTCTTTTGGTTCGGCAATATTTTGCAAGGGTTGCAGAGCATCCCGGGGTTAAAGATCGACTTAACCTGCGCTTGCATTGCGAGATCATCCGGAGAAAACATAAGGGGTAGCAGATCAGCTTTCTCGACACCAATGCCGTGCTCGCCGCTGACACTCCCGCCGAGCGCCACGCAAAGTCGAATGATCTCTTCACCGGCCTCAACAACCTTCGCGACCTCTCCAGGAATGCGGTCATCGAAGTAGAAGCAGGGATGAAGGTTGCCGTCTCCGGCGTGGAAGAGATTTGCGACTCCAATGCCATGCTTCGCTGCAATCTCGTACACTTTTTCGAGCATCTCTGGGAGCTTGGATCGAGGAATGACACCGTCGTGCGTAACGATGCAGGGAGCGAGTCGGCCCATCGCGCCAACCCCTTTTTTTCGAGCAGTCCAGAGCTTCGCCCGATCAGCTTCGTCCTCCGCCAACCGGATGTTGAGGGCGTTGTTCTTCTCGCAGATCGCCCGGACGATTTCGATCTCGGTCAGCGCAGCTTCTGGTGTCCCGTCGCACTCGATCAGCAAGAGGGCCTGGGCGGCATCGGGATATTCGAGACCAAACGCGGCTTTAACTGCTCTGAGAATGCCGTGGTCCATCATCTCGAGCGCGGCGGGAATTGCCCCAGCGGCGATGATGTCTGCGACAGTTCGCGTCGCATCACTGATTCGCTCGAACGCGACGAGGGCGGTCTGGACTGACTCCGGTAGTGGGGTGAGGGTTACCCACACCTCGGTCACGATGCCGAGCGTCCCCTCGCTACCGACAATCGCACCAAGGAAATCATAGCCAGGCGCACCCGGCGCGGTACCACCAAATTCGAGCACCTCGCCGTCTGGCATCACCATCGTGACCCCAAGAATGTGGGGATAGGTGACCCCGTACTTCAGAGTGTGTGGCCCACCCGCGTTTTCAGCGATATTGCCGCCGAGGGTCGAGACGCTTTGAGACGATGGGTCCGGCGCAAAGTGGAGGCCAAGATGCTTAACCGAGTCGGTGACCTTCTTGTTCACCACGCCTGTCTGGGCCTTGAGACGACGATTTGGAAGGTCGAGGCTCAGGATGGTCGTGAGCTTTTTCGTGGAGATGATGACTCCGCCAAGCGCGGCAAGTGCTCCGCCGCTCAGTCCGGTGCCCGCACCGCGAGCGATGAACGGGACATTGTTTTGATTACACCAACGAACGACAGAGACAACCTCTTCGGTCGAGATGGGAAGGACGACCGCTGAAGGTTTACTCCGATCAACGGTGTAGGCGTCGCAGTCGTAACCTCGCTCTGCTGCCGGACCGAGGAGAAGTCGGTCCGGCGGAAAGATCTGAGCGAGGCCACCCGCCAAATCAACGGATGTTGACTCTGCCATGGGGCTCAGTTTACTTGGGGTCGCCTCAGGTCTTCTCGACCATCTTCGACTTGACGGCCTTCATTGCAGCTTCAGTTCGGCTGTTGACCTGAAGTGCCTTGAGGATGTTGCTCACGTGGTTCTTCACCGTCTTTTCAGCGATGCTCAACTTGGTCGCAATCTCCTTGTTTCGAAGGCCTTGAGCAACGAGGTCAAGAATCTCTTGCTCTCGATCGCTGAGGACGTACATCTCGGAGTCGTCGATCTCTTCTTCCTCTCGAACTCGTCGGAAGTCTTCTAGAACCTTCGTCGCGATACGGGGAGTGATCTTCGCTTCACCCTTCTGAGCGAGTCGAACGGCGTCGATCACGTCTTGTGGTGTAGAAGTTTTGAGCAAGTAGCCAAGGGCGCCGGTTCGGAAGGCATCGAAGACGGTGTCGTCATCTTCCTTCACGGTGAGGATCACGACGTTAACGCCGCGCTCTTGCTTGAGCAACCGTCGGACCATCTCGATCCCATTCATGCGCGGCATGTTGATGTCGGTGAGCAGGACGTCAGGTGGGTCAAGAAGACACGCTTCTAGCGATTCCTGTCCGTCTTTACAAACTGCGAGAACCTCGACCTCAGGAGCCAGCGTAAGCGTCTTCTCGATCGCCTTTCTGTACGCGGGTTCGTCGTCTGCAATAACGACACGAATCTTAGTAGCCATGGATCGGATTATAACTGGAAACGGGCACTCAACGGCTACAATCTCATCCATGCCCATCCTTGAGGTTCGCGACCTTGAAGTCTCGTTCGGAACAACTCGCATCCTTCGCGGTGTTTCGTTTGATTTAGAGGAAGGAAAGACTCTCGGTGTGGTTGGCGAATCTGGCTGTGGAAAGTCAATGACCGGCTTTGCTGTGATGGGAATGCTGCAGCACCCCGGACGGATCACCGGTGGATCAATCAAGCTTGATGGTCGCGAGCTAGTGGGTCTGCGCGAGAGAGAGTACGAGCAAATCCGAGGCGACAAGATCGCACTCGTGATGCAAGACCCGTTCACAAGTTTGAACCCGATGATGAGGGTGGGCGACCAGGTTGCGGAGTCTCTACGGCTCCATCAAGGGATGTCGAAGCAACAAGCGTGGAAGCATGCGGTCGACCTGATCGATCAAGTCGGCGTTCCGATTCCCGACTCCTCTGCTCGCAAATATCCGCACCAAATGAGCGGTGGCCAGCGCCAAAGAATCGTAATTGCGATCGCGTTTGCTTGTCGGCCCAAGGTGCTGATTGCGGACGAACCGACGACCGCACTTGAT
>JBBRHU010000426.1:0-2701 GCA_038222255.1 Fimbriimonadales bacterium
AGTTCAACAAGGCGCGCATGGCTAGGATATAGCCAAAACCACCGAAACCAACGACCTGGCCAATCGTGATCGGTGAGATCACAGAGTGCCGCCGGAACTCCTCACGAGAATGAACATTGCTCAGGTGGACTTCAACGACGGGGACTCGAACGCTGACAAGGGCATCGCGAATCGCAATCGAATAGTGGGTCAACCCACCCGGATTTACGATGATTCCATTTGCCCAACGTCGGTGTTCTTGGATGGTGTCGATTAAGACGCCCTCGGAGTTGCTCTGAAGAATACGAACTTCGATGCCAAGTTCGATAGCAACAGCTTTGATTTCCGCATCAATTTGCGAGAGGGGCTTTTTGCCGTAAACGTCTGGTTCTCGGAAGCCGAGCATATTGAGGTTTGGGCCGTGCAAAACAAGGATTCGCATATCTTAACTCTTGGTGACCTCGGAGGTTCTTCGCTGGACCTCAGCGGCGGGAATCATGTCCTCACGAAGGAGGTGGGGAATGCCGTCAATAATGGGGAAGCCCACGCCGGTTCGAGAGCAGACAAGCAGGTCTCCAACGCGGTGAAGCGGGGGCCGATCGGGCTCCAGAGGATTTGCCAGCACGCTCAGAAACTCTTGTGTCATCGAAGAACCTGGCGATACACCGACAGCGTTTCGCGCGCGGTGTGCTCCCACGAAAAGAGCTTCTCTCGAGCAATCCCCTTCGCGGCCATTTCGTCAAGTGTACTCGGGTGTCTCAGCAACGACTCTAGTCGTGCCGTCCAGTCGGGGCCAGCCCAGGACCGCTCGACATGTCCTGCATTCCCAACCACCTCGGGTAGCGCACCTCCTGCACTCGCCATCACAGGGCATCCACACCGAAACGCCTCAAGCACCGGGATGCCAAATCCTTCATGTCGGCTCGGCGCAAGATAAGCGTCGGCGGCGCTGTATAACGCTCCAAGGAGGCGCTGGTCAACGTACCCGGTCGTGATCGTCCGCCTTCCTGGTCGCTGACCACCCCATCCCGCTTTCCCGGTGACGACCAACCGGTGTGGCAAGTCTGCGCCAAGGCCTTCGACGGCGTCGATCGCGAGTTGGACATTTTTCCTTGGCCACTGAGTGCCGAGGGTGAAGACAAACGGATCTCGGATGCCCAACTCCTGGGCGACGAGCGCCTTTGCTCGGTCCTTCTTCATCGGCTGAACCCATGGCGGACAAGCGTTTAGGGTCACGACGATTTTCCCTTTTGACGAGGGGATAAATTTTTCGATCTCAGCCTTACCGGTCTCGGAAACGGTAATCACCGCCGCAGCTTGCCTAACTGCTGCAGGCACCGAGCGACGCAATATCTCTCTGTCTCTAGGCTGAAACCACTCGGGGCCGATGAAGAACGAAACGTCGTGAACTGTGGTCACCCCCCGATCTTGGATGAGCGGACTCATCGAGTATTGAACGTGGATGCACCTTGCACCTTGCCGACGCGCGTGGAGCGGGAATTTGACAAGGCTCCACCATCTCGATCGCCTGGCAGGCAAGTGAACCCACTCGACATTCGGAGCATCAGGAACTCCTTCCGGCCGGGGTGCGTTGCTATAGAGCAGAAGGGTAAGGTCGTTATTTACGCGACTGAGTCCGTGGAGCAACCCCGTCCAGTAAGTACTGTCGCCAGTTGAGTGCCCACCAATCAGTCGGGCGTCGAGAGCAACAATCGGGGATTCCATAGGCTAGGCACCGTTTCAATTGCGGCGGTGCGCCACAATTATTATCACGAATCGGAAGCTAGGTGAACGCGAAAATGGCAAAAAGACGAAACAGTAATGGCGTTGTGATCGGATCTCTCATTCTTCTGTTGATGGCAGGGGTAGGCGCGAAGAACGCTGGACTCTTCAATCGACAGGCAAAGCAGAGTCTGATGGAGCACGAAGAGTCCCCTAAAGCTGAGGTCCAAGACAGCGTTAAGGAAGCCATGAGCAAGACAGAGGAGAAGACCCCGCCGAAGACCGGTCCTCGCGGACCCACCGGAGCCAGCACACGACCAAAGAGCTCGCTCATCGAACCGACTCCTGAGGTCGACTACAAGCCGACGATCAACGATTCGACGACGTCGCAGCAGTGGTACAACAAAGACTCCGCTTCCGCAACCAGAAAGTAACTTCTGGCTATCGCGTTGCCAGAGGAGCGATGAACTTCGTGCCATCGCTCCTCATAAGCACTTCAAAAGTCGTCTCGTAAGCGGTTTCCAGCTCACCGGAGTTCAGCAGCTGGTCGGCAGTGCCATCAAATGTGATGCGCCCTAGGTTCAACAGCAGGATTCGATCCGCAACGCGGAACGCAAAGTTGAGATCGTGAACCGCGATCAGCAGGGTTAGCCCGTCTCGCTTCATCCCCTCGATCAGAGTGGCCATTTCAAGCGTGTGCCGAACGTCCATGTGCGAAGTAGGCTCATCCAGCAGCATCACCGGTGCCTCTTGCGCAAGTGCACGAGCGACGAGGATCCTTTGTTTCTCACCACCACTCACGTTCTGAATCGACCGGTCGCTCAGGTGCACGCAGTCTGTCCGGCGAAGGGCCGCTTCAACTGCGAGGCGATCATCTGGTGTATCAAACAAGGTTCCCGACTTCGCGAGCCGTCCCATTGACACGATTTCCGCCGCGCTAAACGCATACGCAGAAATCTCCTCCTGTGGAACAAAGCTCAGGTGTTGTGCGATTTGCTGA
>JBBRHU010000427.1:0-2700 GCA_038222255.1 Fimbriimonadales bacterium
TGGGAAGCCTTCGCAGATTTCACTCCTTCCTCGGCTTGTCGCACTGCTTCTCGAGCTGTTTGAATGTCCTCTTCTCGAGTTCCGCGGCGAAGCAAAGCAACCGCTTCTTGGGCTGAGTTGTATTGGGACAAGGCAGACTGATAGGCGTTCAGTTGTTGGTCGAGTCGAGTTGCTGCAATCGCTCCTTCTGTCACTAGCTTCTGAACTCGATCGAGTTCTTTCTTCTGAGTGTCCATGTTCGACTTTGCAGATGCGAGGCTCGATTCAGCTTGCGCACGCTCTTCCGGTCGTGCTCCGTTGAGCGCCTTTTGAAGCTGAGACTGGGCAGATCGGACTTGAGCTTCAGCTTGCCTTACCACCGCCGAAGTTCGCATCGGTCCAATCGCTGCGTTTCGCTTTGCTTGCGTCACTCCAACTTGAGCCGCAGCGAGCTGGGCTTCCGCTGCCCGAACTTGCGCAGTTGCTTGCATAAGCTGAGCTTGCTGAGTGCTCGTGTCTAGGGTTGCGATGACCTGGCCAGACGAGACCGCGTCACCATCTTTCACATAGACCGAGACCACCTGTCCCGGGGTCTTTGCATTGACCACGGTATCAAGTCCGCTCGTGAGGTCACCGGTGAGATCGAGCGTTTCCTCGATGTTCGATGTGGTGACTGCATAGACCTTCACGCGGCGGGTCTGGTCGGTAACAACTTCGCTGATCTTCTTCGCTTGATCTTGTGCTTTGCGGTCAACGCAACCGGTGTTGACTACCGCAATTGAAGCGACCAAGAGGGCGCCGGCTAGTATTTTGAAGGGCCTTCTCTTCACTTCTGGCCCCCTTTCGACTTCTCTGATAGTTTCATTTTCTTCACTTGGTCGAGAGCGGCCTGGACGTCATCGTTTCCGACGGCGCGCTGGAGTTGGGAGTAACTTGTCCATACGTCATAACGAGCCTGGAACTCAGCGTTCTGGGCTTGGACGAGTTGAGACTGGGCGTCAACGATTTCGAGAGTGATGCCTTCGCCGGCGTCTCGTCGAACCTTGGAGATTCGGTAGACCTCGGTGGCGAGGGTAAGTTGGTGGTTTGCAGCGTCAAGCTTCTTCCTGGAGTTCTCGTAGTTCGTGACCGCCGCTCGCACCTCAGAGGAGATGCTAAGCAGAAGCTGGTCGTACTGAACTTTCAAAATCTCCAAATCCTGCCGTGCCTGTCGGACCTTCGCTCGCGTTATTCCGCTGTCGAAGATCGGGAAGCTCAGGGTGAGCGTGCCCGTAGTCTGGTGGTCACGTTGGCCGAAGCCGAGGCCGTCAACGACTCGGTTGTAGTTGACGCCGAGGTTGAGGCTTGGAGCGAGCCCTGCGCCAGCAACTCGAATGAGGCTGTTTGCGGCAGTGATCTGCTCGATGAATGCACGTGATTCCGGCCTGACTGCATTCGCAGCGGTCGCAACCTCCTCAACCGTGGAACTTAACTCCGGTAGCCCGACCAGTGGAGCGCCATCGACCGGTGTGTTAATCGGTCGAGCCATCGCTTGGTTGAGCGCATTCTTCGCCAGGAGCACAGTATTCCGTGCTCCGATAAGGTCGGTTTCGGTCTGTGCAACCTGAGTTTCCAGTCGGAGAACATCAACGGGTGCAATCTGGCCGCCTTTCAACAGCTGGTCGGCTTGAGTCTTTCGCTCCTGAGCATTGATGAGCGCTTGCTCTTGGACCTGCACCGCAGCTTTCCCCCGCATGAGCGCGAGAAATGCTGTGCGGATGGATAGGTGAGTGTCGTTGACGTTCGCCTGCAGAGAAGTCTTCGAAGACTCAAAGACGGCCCTGTTCGCGGCAACGATCTTGCGCTGGATGCCAAAGATGTCGAGCGGAAGTTGAAGGGATAGAACCGCAGTCTGGTTCGCAAATGGTTGGAAAACCACCGTGTTTCCGCCAATGTTTGAAGTGCTCTGCGACTCGTTTCGAGTGTAGGTGTATGTGCCGTTTAGGCGAGGTCCGAGCCCACCCTGGGATTCGATGACCTTCTGGCGATTCTTTTCAATCGTGAATTGCTGAATTCGGATCGCGAACGCGTTTCGTTCGCCGATTTTAATGGCTTGATCTAGGGTGAGCAGTTCTGGGCTGTCTTGGACCGGAGAGAACACTCCGCCCAAAATAGCCGCGACGGTTCCTATATGGATACTCATTCGGTGGTCTCCTCTTGTGCAATTTTTTCCAAATTGCTCCGATAGTCGTCGAGGAATTCCCGGGCAGCATCAAGCTTAAACAGCATGAGTCCCTGGTGAATGGGGTGCTTCATGATAAGCAACTTGTCCCCGGGCAAAAAGCCCATTTCGACACGAGCCTCAGCGGGAATGACGATCTGACCTCGTTCTCCCACCGTAGAAGTTCCGTAGAACGACTCGCTGAACTGATAACAGTTCGAAACTTTCGGATCATTCATATTTTTCATACCGATTATACACTTCGTACGTTGCGCGGAAGTGGGGTGTTTAGACATTCTCCTTTTACAGAGCCTAGGAGAGAGAGAGTCCTTCGCAGATTCGACGGGTAATCTAGCGGCGGAGTTAAAGAACCGGATGACCGAAGTGATCATGCCCAAGATGGGCGACGGAATGGAGGAGGGCACCCTTCTTGAGTGGCTCAAGAAAGAGGGGGACAAGGTAAAGAGTGGCGAAGTCATTGGTTCAATCCAAACTGACAAAGCCACGCTCGAACTTGAATC
>JBBRHU010000428.1:0-2695 GCA_038222255.1 Fimbriimonadales bacterium
GATGGCTCCAGCCGCACTTCTAAAAGCTGCGAAGTCGGCCAAGCTTGATCCCAAAACTCACAACCGTCAGGACCTCATCGAAAAGCTCCTCACGGAGGCAAACGCCGACCAAGAAGCAAACTACGCGAAGGGAGTCCTTGATGTTCTTCCCGACGGGTACGGCTTCCTGAGAAGAGATAACTATCTCCCCGCCCCTTCCGACGTATACGTCAGCCAATCGCAGATCAAGCGTGCTAATCTGCGTGCGGGTGACACGGTATTCGGCTTAATTCGCCTTCCAAAAGAAGGTGAGAAATACGCTGGAATGCTGCGAGTGGAAAGCGCAAATGGGTTCGGTACCCAATCTCATGAAGTGCAACATCGACGGCCATTCGATGAATTCACTCCTGACTATCCACGCGAGCGAATCACGATGGAAACGATGCCGGATAACATTCCTTCACGCATCGTAGACCTCATGTCGCCGATTGGAAAGGGCCAAAGAGCCCTCATCGTTTCTCCACCCAAGGCAGGAAAAACGACGATGCTCAAGTCGATTGCCAACGCAATCACCGCGAACCACCCCGAGATCTATCTGATGGTGCTTCTCGTGGACGAGCGTCCGGAAGAAGTAACTGACATGCGGCGTTCGGTTCGGGGTCAAGTTATCTCTTCGACCTTTGACGAGCCAGCCGAAAACCACATGCGAGTGGCCGACCTCTGCTTGGAGCAGGCAAAGCGACTCGTCGAAACCGGTCGCGATGTTGTGATCTTGCTTGACTCGCTCACGCGATTGTCACGAGCGAGCAACCTCACGATCAACCCCAGCGGCCGAACCCTCTCAGGAGGTCTCGACCCCGGTGCTCTCTACCGACCGCGCCGTTTCTTCGGGTCTGCGAGAAACATTGTTGAAGGCGGTTCGCTCACGATTGTGGCATCTGTCCTCGTGGACACCGGTTCTCGAATGGATGAAGCGATCTTTGAAGAGTTCAAGGGAACCGGAAACATGGAAATTGTTCTCGACCGCGAACTCGCAGAGCGTAGAATCTGGCCAGCAATCGACGTAAAGAAGAGTTCGACGCGACACGAAGAACTGCTCTTCACCCGCGAAGAAATGGAGGGCATTGTTCAGCTTCGAAGGCTTCTTGCCAACCAGAAAGACTCTGTCGAAGCAACCGAGTCGCTCATTAAGCTGCTGAAGCGAACGCCAAACAATGCGGCGTTTCTTGACAGCGTCATTGCACGCACCAAGGCTACGGTCTGAAGTAGCCACGAACCGTCATGTGATCGGCATGACGGTTCATTCTTCGACCCTTTGGAATCTGCTCATGCTTGCGGTAAATTGAACGCATGGCCGAAGAGATCCCGGAAGGCGAAGGTCGCGAAGACCTTCAAACACCACCACCGTTCTTTCCATATAGCGGTGACCGGCTCCCCGACGACGCACCCTCGCGCGAACCTATTCAGGTCAAAGTTGAGGGCCTGTATGGTGCGGAGTCTCGCGAAGGGTCTTACCGATTCGTTGTCCTGTCAGATGGTTTCCGCCAACTGAAGATTCAGATCGGCCCGTTTGAGGCGCTCGCGATTGTGCAAGTCCTCGAAGAGCGCAGGCCGGAACGGCCGTTAACGCACGACCTTGTCCGGAATATCCTTGACCGTCTTGAAGCTCCGTTGCTAAGAGTAGCGATCGACGATTTCTGGAATTCCGTCTATTACGCCAAACTCTTCCTAGACGCTGGCGGTTTAGAGATCGAAATTGACTCCCGTCCGAGTGATGCCATTGCCCTCGCTCTCCGGTTTGATGCCCCGATCTTTGTCGCCGAGCACCTGCTTGAAGAAGCTTTTGCAGAATAGCTGCACACATTTCGTTCACCTGTGACTAAAATGAAGAAGTAGGTGAATCGCTATGAAAGATGTAAAAGACGTTCAAGGCTTACGCATGGCCAGAACAGAGTTGAGTAAGCGAGGAATCGACACGACTCGCGCAGACGTGAGGATGATGCATGGCGTGCTTCAGATCAGAGGCCGCGTCGGAGTGGCGAAGTCGTCGAACATTGTCGACTTAAAATCGGAGATGGAGCTTATTGCCCGCATTCTCCGCGGAAAATCAGAAATTAGAGACGTCGTCCTTGACTGCAACTATTCCTGAAGCAGCCGAATCACGTCGCCCACTAAGTAGAAGCTACCGGTCACAAGAATCTCATCCCCAGGCTGGGTCCGCTCCAAGACGAGGCTGAAAGCCTCGTCTAGTCCTTCCGTTCCCCAGACGGACGGATGGATTTCCCCGATTTGTGTTGCAAGTTCGCTGGCCCCTAGTCCCCGTCTGAACGCGATCGGGGTCACAACAATATCGTCGACGAGCGGGGCGAGGATATTGTAGAAATTCTCGGGCGCGTGCCCCTGAATCATCCCTGTAAGCAACATCTTCGGTCTGTACGGAGACTCCTCAAGAATCTTCGCGAGAATCGAAGCTGAGTCTGCGTTGTGCGCGCCATCGAGAATCCAAACTCGGTCTCTTGCCTCGATCTTTTGGAATCTTCCTGGGATGCGAGCCGCGGCGACTCCTCGCTGTCCGACCTCCGGGGTGAAATCTGAGAATGCAAGCTCCATCGCTGCATAGGCAAGAGCTGAGTTATGCCCTTGAATTTGTCCATACAGTGAGGGCTCTAGCACCACAGAGGCGGTAGAGGGGGTAGAAACGGCAAATCTCGTCTCT
>JBBRHU010000429.1:0-2675 GCA_038222255.1 Fimbriimonadales bacterium
ACGTGCGTCTACTCTTTTGCATTTCTTAATCTAGAAGGTGTAAATCAGTGATCGTGGACAAACTCTCTCGTCGCGAACTGTTGGTAGGTGCGAGTGCCCTGAGCCTTGGGGCAACTATTCCGCTCCAAAAGCCATTTCTGATCAGACGGCCCGGTTCGTTCCGGTTCGTCCACATGACCGACTTGCATATCCAACCCGAACTCGGGGCTCCAGACGGTGTGGCCAAGGCGGTGAAGCGAATCCTGAGTCTGGAGAAGCGACCTGATTTTGTCCTTCTCGGAGGCGATCATGTGATGGATGTTAACCTCTGCTCTGCCGAGCGAGCTAACACTCAGTTCAAGTTGTTGCAAGAGGCGCTCAAGCCGCTTGAACTGCCTATCTATTCAGCACTCGGGAATCACGACATCTACGGCTGGGCCGACAAGTCGCCGGCCACCGAATCTGATCCACTTTACGGCAAGAAGATGTTTGCGGAACGATTCAGCCACCGGCCTGAATACTATTCATTCGATCACAAGGGATGGCACTTTGTCGTCCTCGACAGCATGGTTGCAAAGGGTAGGGGTTGGTCGGGTCGCATCGACGACGCACAACTGACCTGGCTACAAAACGACCTACCGAAGTTAACTCCGACCGTGGTGATGTCCCATGTTCCGGTCTTCACCCTTTGCATGCAGTACGTTACTGGAACCCTCGCTCCTGGATCGGACACGCTCCAACTCGCAAACGGGAAGGAGGTTTGGGAGGTGATGAGCAAAGGCAATGTCAAGGCAGTTTTGCAAGGTCACACTCATGTGGTTGAAGACTGCGAATACATGGGCACCCACTACATCACAGGTGGAGCCGTTTGTGGTGAGTGGTGGAAAGGCAAGCGGCTCGGCAGGCACCACGAAGGCTTCATGGTCTTTGACGTAGCGCATGACACATTCACCAATCAGTACGTTCCCTATGGTTGGAGCGCGAGGAGCTAGCTATCTCGCGTCTACAAACTGCAAGTCAAACGTGCGCGTCATCGGAAGCAAGCAGACTTCGTCCGTGCAGACCTGATAACGAACAGCAACCTGGGGCCGGTCGGTAGAGAGTGCGGTGAGCCGGAAGGGGATCGCAATCTCCGTGGGGGAAATTGAACGTTCGCCCTCCGTGAAGTCGGCTCCCGCTACCGAGATCGAGAGGGGAGTCCGACTTCCCTCTTGATCATCTTCGTGAATGATTGACCATCCCGCGGGGATCTTGATGACCATCGTGAAGTCCATCCCGGTTTCATCACTTTGACCTTGAAGCAGTTCGACCTCGACATCCCGGGGGCGGAGATCGACTTCTCCAGTTGCCGACGGAATTCTAGCTCCGCTGGAGGCAGGATCGACCATCGAAAGCGATGCAGCGTAAAACGCTTCGGTGGCGTGAGGTGCCCGATGCATCCAAGGCATCCCGAACTGAAGGAGTGCTTCCGCCGTGTGAGTTGAGCCAAGCAGATTTGCACACCAGAGAAGCACTGCGTTCGCCGAAGGGATCGGCTGATCAAGGACGGGCCGAGAGCGTCCAAAGAGAGTCTCATGCAGTTTGTTCGAGTTCGCACACGCACCAACCGCGCTATCCCAGAACCGGTCCACGGTCTCATCGAGCAGCAGATTTGCTCGTTCGTGATCCTCAATCATAATCGTCGCCGCGAGCAGGAACACGTAATCATCTAGGAACCCGTACCCAAAGGCTTTTCCACCCTTAACGTATCTCGGCAAACCTGTTTCTGCTGAATGGTGCGTCCAAATCGAGTCGATGATCGACTTTGCCCACTCGAATTCACCCACTGCAGCGAGGCCCATCGCCGCCATTCCGTTCCATCCGACTAAGCACTTGTCATCAGTGGCCGGGCGAACTCGCGTTGATCGCTCTGCGAGCAAGATGTCGAGTTCAGACTCACTGATTGTAGTGGTTCGATCTGTTCGGTTAAGTAAGTTCTGGCCAGTGAGTTGGTGCGTCGCCTCGTCGTAAAAGTTGCCCTTAGCACCTATGCCGTATCCGGCGATGAAAGTCGGCGCAGCTTCTCCAAGAGCAGAGTCGATCTCTGCCATTGTCCAAACATAGAACTTCCCTTCTTCTCCTTCCGAATCCGCGTCTAGCGCGGAGAAGAAGAGCCCATCTTCTGCCGACATCTCCCGCCGGAGCCAGGTGAGGGTTCGCTGGATTGCGAAGTCGACTGCCGGGGTGAGATCGGGAAGGATGTGTCGCGACCTTCCGAGATTCCAAAGCATCCACGCGTTGTCGTAGAGCATCTTCTCGAAATGTGGAAGGTGCCAGGCATCATCGGTGGAATAGCGATGGAAGCCACCTCCAACATGATCAAAAAGGCCACGACAGACCAAGCTTTCGATGGTTTTGCTGAGAATTGATTTCGCCTTTTCAGTCTTTACGCCATCGTGTCGCCACCCAATGTAGTCGGTCAAGAACCAGAGCGCAGAGTGAGGTGGAAACTTCGGTGCCCCGCCGAATCCGCCGTTGTCACGGTCGAAATCGTCTGACAGAGCTTCCACGGCTTCGTCAACATCGGCCACCGTCCAGTGGCTGATGTCACTCTCTGGTTGGGTCTCGATCGCCCTTCCGAGAGCTTCGCCAAACTCCTTCCCTGCCTTCCGAATCTCTGCCTCTTGAACGCCCCAACCCTCCTCGATCTGCTTGCA
>JBBRHU010000430.1:0-2647 GCA_038222255.1 Fimbriimonadales bacterium
TGAGGAATCGATTCGATCCCTGGAGAAGTGAGTTCGTCGTTCGCTGGGGCAACCAACGTGGCTGAGTCGTTCGCGCCTATCGCGCCCTATTACGACGAACTCATGCGGCACGTGCCATACACGATGTGGACGAGCTACTACCAGCTTCTCTTGGCTCACCAAGACATCTGGCCGCAGAAGCTACTCGACGTCTGCTGTGGCACTGGCACAATGTGCGAGCTCCTGGTCGCCGAGGACTACCAAGTCCACGGGTTCGACCTGGCCCCGGGAATGATTGTGGAAGCCAAGAACAAGGCCATCGACGCCGGGTTGAAGATTCGTTACGAAGTCCAAGACGCCCGGACCTTTGAGATGGCAGAGCAGTATGAAGCGGCGTTTAGCTTCTTCGACTCACTCAACAACATCCTGCAACTCGATGAGCTAGGGCAAGCATTCAAGCGAGTGGCAGCGCACTTACCCCCAGGTGGATCTTGGATTTTTGACCTAAATGCGGCCTACGCTTTTGAGAAGCGGATGTTTGACCAGCAAGACGTTAAGCCGCGCTCAAAGTTGAAATACAAATGGGTCGGCGACTACGACCCAGGGTCAAAGATCATCGAAGTTCGCATGCAGTTCTGGTGGCAGGACGAAGAGTTTTTGGAGATTCATCGTCAGCGTGCCTATTCGATCGACGAAGTAACTGGCCTGCTCGAAGCGGCAGGGTTTGAAGACATTCATGCCTTCCATAGCTACACGCTCGATCGTCCACGGAAGAATAGTGACCGGTTCCACTTCAGCGCTGTGAAAGGGTCCTAAGCTCAATCCTCAACAAGCTCGCGTTCAATTCGCCGGTCGGGGATCAACCACATAATCGCGACTGCGACGTAGCACATGCACGCAGCAGCGGGTTGGAAGAAAGCCCAGGGTATCGCAATCGCGTAGATTGCCACGGATATCTTTCCTTTAACATCTGACCCGATCGCCCTTGCCAGTGGTGAGTCGTTGTCGTGAACTCGAATGAGGAGTTGAGCAAGGATGTAGTAGGCAATACCGCTCATGAAAAGGACAAAGCCGTAGACGGCAACGGGCATCGGTTCGAGGCCGCTCCTACCGAGCCAATTTGTTCCGAACGGCGTCAGCGACAGCCAGAAAAGGAGGTGAAGGTTTGCCCACATGACTCCTCCGCTCACTCTCCGAGCTGCCTGGAACATGTGGTGGTGGTTGTTCCAGTAGATTCCGACGTAGATGAAGCTGAGAATATACGCGAGGAAAACCGGCGACTCCTTGCATAGCTCGGCAAAGGTGTTGCCGTGCGGTGGCTTCAGCTCCAACACCATGATCGTGATGATGATTGCAAACACACCATCACTAAACGCCTCGAGTCTCCCTTTGTGCATCCCGAGGGGCAGGGTACCTTTCCGGGCTGTGCCAAAATGAACGCATGCCCAAGGTTCGCGTCACCGTCACTCTCAAGCCCTCATTGCTCGATTCGGCCGGAAGAACGGTAGCCCAAGCGTTGCAGAAGCTTGGATACGATGAGCTTTCTAGTGCGCGAATCGGCAAAATTATCGAGCTTGAGGTCGCGACGGTCGACGAAGCCCGCATCGACGAGATGTGCAAAAAACTTCTCGCAAACCCGGTGATCGAAGACTATCGCTACGAGGTCGTCGGTTGAAAGTTGCCGTCCTCAGGTTCCCAGGCTCGAACTGCGACCAGGATGCTTTCCACGCTCTGAAGGACGACCTCGGACTTGACGCGGCCTATGTCTGGCACGAAGAGACTTCGCTGGAAGGCTTTGATGCGGTGTTTGTTCCGGGTGGATTTTCCTACGGTGACTACCTTCGATGTGGCGCAATGGCCGCTCGGGCGCCAATCATGGACGAAGTTCGCCGTTTTGCGAAAGATGGACGTCCGGTCATCGGCGCATGCAACGGTTTTCAGGTTTTGACCGAATGCGGCTTGCTGCCTGGGGCTCTGTTGCTGAACGAAAAACAAAAGTTTCTTTGTCGAGATGTATATCTCCGAGCGGAGACCTCTCGATCCCTCTGGACCGCTGGAGTTGATTCCATCATCCGAATCCCGATTGCCCACGGCGAAGGCCGCTATGTGATTGATGAAGACTCACTAACGGCCCTGGAAGACCGCGAGCAGATCGCTTTTCGCTATGTGAACGCCAGTGGTTTCGTCGAGGATTCCGCAAATCCAAACGGCTCCGCCTATTCGATCGCTGGTGTCCTGAACGAACGAGGCAACGTCCTTGGCCTCATGCCCCACCCCGAACGCGCCACCCGTGCCCTACTGGGATCGGTAGACGGGCTGAAGGTTCTGAACGGGCTCCTGTCGTAACCACCCTCAAACTCACGAACCCACAAACTACTCACGAGTCATCGCCTCATCCAGATTAAGAATCGCGAGGCAGACAGAGGCGTAGGCGGCGAGCTCTCTGGGATTCAGCGCCGCATCAGGCGGGGTGCCGCCTTCGGCGAGGTATTGCTTTGCGACGGCGTCATTGCCAAATGCCTTCGTCGAACGGTCTAGGGCGCGGCGGAGAATTCCGAGTTCCTTGGTGGACGGGCGACGGGCGCAGACGAGGCGGAAAGCTTCGCGTAGGCGTCCATCAGGAGAGGCTTGTCCCTTGAGCACTCGTGTGCCAAGTTGGCGGCCGGCT
>JBBRHU010000431.1:0-2592 GCA_038222255.1 Fimbriimonadales bacterium
AAGTGAACGCGGCTAAGTAAGCCCCAAGAATCCCCGAGTGGTTGCCGTCTGGCGCCCACCAGTCACCGTTCGGAATCTGCTTGCGTGCAATGTCGAACGCGGAGCAAACTGGTGCAATCTTTGCGCCGGTTGGCTGGGCAATCTTGGCATAGATTCCCAGAATGTAGTCCGTCTCTTCCCAACCTCGACGCGGCCACTCGGCATACAAAAGCACCCTCGCACCTGCACCAACTGCGTCTTTCGCAAGCGAGATCGCTCCCTCCTGAGAATAGACATACTTGTGGCTCGAACTCAGACCCGCACCCTGCAAGACTACAGCGCTCCAATGACCCGACTTGATCACGCCTCGCACACTCGGAAGCTGGGCGAGGGTCGAAAGTTGCGCACCGATTTGCGAATCTGGTTCCACCTTAACACCAGCCGATTCGAGCAGACTCTTCACGTGCCCTGGTACGTCGTTTGAGGCCGTATGGCTGTTCCCGAGGAAAAGCACTCTCAGTGGTTTTGGCTGAAAAAAGAGCGTTGCGAGGAGGAGCGAGGTCATAGATTCACTATGTGCCCCCGGGCGACTCTACAATGTGCCGTTTGTGTGCATTTACTTGAGTAGCTCGGGGATGACGTGCCCGTGAACATCGGTCAGCCTGAAATCTCGTCCTTGATAACGGTAGCTCAGCTTGGTGTGATCCACCCCAAGCAGGTGAAGCAGTGTAGCGTGCAGATCGTGGACGTGGACGGCTCCCTCAGTCTTCTCGTGCTTGCTTGGCTCGATCGGGTTTCCGTCTTTGTCGGCGATGTTGTAGCCATAGTCGTCGGTCCGACCGAAGGTCGTTCCGGGCTTTATTCCGCCACCTGCCATGAACAAGCTGAAACAACGCGGATGATGGTCTCGCCCGAAGGAGTTGGGTTCAAGCGGACCTTGGGAGTAGCTCGTCCGTCCAAATTCACCGCCCCAAACGATGAGCGTGTCGTCAAGCATGCCGAGCCGTTTCAGGTCTTTGATGAGCGCCGCCGTCGGCTGATCTGTCTCTCGACACTGGCCCTTCATGCCGCCGACAATCCCGCCGTGATGATCCCACCCCTGATGGTAGAGCTGAATGAATCGCACTCCCTTTTGGGCGAGCCTTCGTGCGAGAAGACAGTTCGCGGCGAAGGTTCCCGGACGCTTCGAGTCCGGTCCGTAGAGTTCAAACACCTCGTCCGGCTCCGACTTGAGATCCATCACCTCGGGGACGCTGGTTTGCATGCGGTAGGCAAGTTCGTATTGAGCAATTCGGCTCTCAATCTCGGGATCAAGTTCCTTTTGGAACTGTTGGCGATTGAGTTCTCCCAGCCGATCAAGCATTGCTCGACGTCCGGATCCGCAGACTCCGTCTGGGTTGGAGAGATAAAGGACGGGCTCGGTTCCAGACCGGAACCGCACACCCTGGTAGCGGGAATCGAGGAACCCATTTCCCCACAATCGAGCGTAAAGCGGTTGACCACCCTTATTCGCAGTAGCTAGGACGACGAAGGCGGGCAGGTCCTCGTTGAGCGAACCGAGCCCGTAGGAGAGCCACGAGCCGAACGAGGGTCGACCTGCGATTTGAGAGCCTGTCTGGAAAAAAGTGATCGCCGGGTCGTGGTTGATCGCTTCCGTCCACATCGACCGAACGATACATAGCTCATCCGCGATCCCTGAGATATGCGGCAGAAGTTCGCTGAGTTCAGCTCCACTCTGTCCGTACTTTGCATATTTGAATGGCGAACCGGCGAGCGGCAAGACACTCTGGTTCGCGCTCATCGCCGTCAGCCGTTGCGCCTTTCGGATGTGCGCTGGAAGGTCGGTGCCCTGGAGCTTGTTCAGCATCGGCTTGAAGTCAAAGAGCTCTTGCTGCGCTGGACCTCCCGCCTGAAAAAGGTAGATGATCCGTTTTGCCTTTGGCGCATGATGGAGACCTTGCCCGGTCTGGCCGGTCTCCGTGAAGAGCCATGTTGGAAGCATAGAAGCTAGCGCAATCGATCCAAGCCCCTGCGCTGCCTTCCCAAAGAACTCTCGCCGAGTAAGGGCTACCGCGTCTTCTGCGTCGAATAGGTTCTGCTCGTTCATGTTCTTCAAATCTCCTTAGCGACTCCAGACGACGGCGTCAGAGTTAATAATCAGTTGGGCCACAACGGTGAGCGCAGCAACTTCGATGGAATCCTTTGAGGTGACCTTAGCGTCGCCAACCTTAAGAAGCTTCTCAGCGTCCGTCGGAACGCGCTTGAATTCAGCACGTTGCTCTTGCAGGGCTTGATCCAGAATACGCATTTCATTTACGTCTGGAGCACGGCCCGCCAGCGCGAGGAAAGCAGACCGAAGTCGAGCCTCGTCGGACATCGGCTTTTGCATTAGTCGGTCCGCCAGAGCCCGCGCACCCTCTACGAACTGGACATCATTCAATAGAACCAGAGCCTGCAATGGGGTATTGGTCGCCGGCCGCCGCACGGTACACGCTTCGCGAGATGTCGCGTCGAAGGTCATCATGCTTGGCACTGGAGTCGTACGCTTCCAGGTTGAATACAAACTTCGTCGATACAAGTCTGCGCCCTTGCTTTGCACAAACGCTGGTGTCA
>JBBRHU010000432.1:0-2565 GCA_038222255.1 Fimbriimonadales bacterium
GTGTTTGCTCCATGTCAAGTCGACGGCGGTTCATTCGGTTCCAAGTTCGGTTCTCGGAGTCTGCGTTGAAGTCCTTTGTTGAGACCGACGCACTTTGACGATAGGTCGCCGAGAGCAGGATCATTCTGTGCAGTTTCTTGATCGACCACCCTTGATCCATGAAGGTTTGCGCCAAAAAATCTAGCAATTCTGGGTGGGTCGGCTTTTCGCCTTGGTAGCCAAAGTCCGAAGGAGTTCGAACGAGAGCCGCTCCGAAGTGGTGCATCCAGACTCGGTTGACGAAGACTCGAGCGGTGAGTGGGTTGTCTTTCGAAGCGATGGATTTAGCAAGTTGAAGTCGTCCGCTTCCCGTCGTCCATCGCTCGCGTTCTGCGCCCGGTTTTGCGAGAGCGGCAAGAAATCTGCGAGGTGCGATTGGGCCGTGGTTTCCAGGGTTTCCTCTTTTGAAAATCACACTGTCGCCAGGCTTCGCGCGGTCAGCCACCGCCATCGCAAACTCTGGCGTCGGCGGGGCGTTCTTTTTGAGCTCTGCGACTTCGGTTTCAAGAGTCGAAAGGTGAGTCTGGACTGCTGGGTCGAAAGCTGGGCGGAGCTTGGCAAGCCGTGGCGCATCGGGCATTTCACCTTCGCGCAGGGTTTGAAGTACGGCCTTGATTTCAGCCTTGTTCTCCTTCTTGCGGAGTTTGGCCACCTCGCTCAAGATCGAGTGGTTGATGTCCTCTTGGTCTTTGCTGAGTTGAGCGTTGTGCCGCTTCCATGGATCCCTGATCGATGGCTCAGAGATCGGCTCAGTTGCCTCGTCGGTTGAAGCAAATACGCCGTAGAGGGAATAGTAGTCCTCGGTAGGGATGGGGTCAAATTTGTGGTCGTGGCATCGAGCACACGCCACCGTGAGCCCCTGGAATCCTCGCATCGTTACGTCAATGCGGTCATCGATGATGTCAGGTTGGGCATTCAGGAATCGCCGACCTATCGTGAGAAACCCAAGAGCAGCTAGGGCATGCTTGTCATCGCCATCACGGACCTCTGGAAGTCGATCTGCGGCGAGTTGCTGTTTGATGAACTGGTCGTAGGGCAGGTCGCGGTTGAAGGCATTGATCGCCCATTCTCGATAGGTATAGGCGTTATAGTAGTTTCTATCCTCGACAAACACGTAGCCCTTGGTATCCGCATAACGCGCCACATCGAGCCAAAGTCGCGCCCATCGTTCGCCGTAGCGAGGGGAAGCAAGCAACCGGTCAACAACCTTCTCATAAGCCTGCGGAGATTTGTCGGTAATGAATGCCTGGGCTTCGTCTGCAGTTGGAGGGAGGCCGGTCAGGTCATAGCTAAGCCGTCGAATGAGCGTTCGTCGATCGGCCTCGGGCGCGGGTGCCAGCCCCTTCTTTTCTATGCCAGCAAGGATGAAAGAATCGACTGGATTTCTAACCCACTTTGAATTCTTGACCTTAGGTGGAGCGACCTTCCTAACGGGTTGAAGCGACCAGAGCGGCGGTTTATCGACAATGGGTTTGGTAGTAAGCGGCCAGGGAGCCCCCATCTTGATCCAGCTCTCTAAGTCAGCGATTACCTTAGGATCAAGCTTCTTGCCCGGAGGCATCTTAAGGTCGCCAGTCTGGTGGATAGCAACAAGAAGAAGGCTCTTTTCTACATCTTTCAGATCAATTGCAGGGCCAGTGTCGCCACCCTTGAGCAGAGCTGCTCTGCTGTCCAGTCGCAATCCCGAGGACTGCTTTGTTGGGCCATGACAGCCGAAGCAGTTGTTGGCAAGCACCGGACGAATCTTCGTTTCGAAGAAGGTGACCTGCTCAGGTGTCGGCTTTAGTGCGGTGTCCTGAGTTGCCGCAATCCCTGCGCCGAGCGCAACTATGCTGGTCCCGAAAAGAACGAGCGACATCGAAGCGGTCGAGCAAGTGATTCGCATTGGGTGGCCACTGTAAGCATAACCCAACAAGGTTGTTGTAAAGCGAGCCTGGAACGCGCCTCAACGCCCCCTAAATAAGTAGAATTCCAACCACATGGGATATCAACATCAGGAAGTTCGGGCGGCGATCATTGGCTACGGGGGCGCCTTCAACATGGGCAAGGCGCACGGAGACGCGGCGATCGAGGCAGGGATGAAGGTGGTCGCAGCATGTGACGCGGATGCGAGTCGGGTCGCGGTGGCAGCAAGGGACTATCCCGGAATTCGAACCTATACGGACTACAACGAGCTCCTAAAGGATCCCGACGTGGACCTCGTAATCGTGATCCTTCCCCACAATCTCCACGCTCCAGTCGCGATTGCTGCGGCCCAGGCAGGAAAGCACGTCGTGGTCGAAAAGCCCATGTGCAACTCGGTTGCCGAGGCAGACGCGATGGTGAAAGCTGCGAACTCGGCGAACACCATGCTTTCGGTTTTTCACAATCGACGGTGGGATGGTGACTTCAAGACGATCCTAGAATTCATCCAAAAGGGGACGATCGGCGAGGTCTTCCACGTCGAGGCATGCATGGGCGGCTACCATGGACCGAACAATTGGTGGCGTGATGACAAGAAGATTTCCGGTGGCGCGATGTTTGACT
>JBBRHU010000433.1:0-2558 GCA_038222255.1 Fimbriimonadales bacterium
TGCTGACTGGAACACTCCGAGAGACGCTTGCCCGAAATCTGGATGGCACTTCTCGCACTCTGGAATTCGCCAATGAGCGCCTTGAGCAAGGTCGACTTTCCTGCTCCATTTGAACCCAAAAGCACCACGCACTCCCCTGGAGCGACGCGAAACGTGATGTCGCGCAAAACGTGATGGTCTCCATAAGCAACATTGAGGACAGACACGTCGACAAGCGGGTTCACGAGTCGAGGAGTCCCCCGGCAAAGGCCCGAAACAGCCCTGCGTAAGCGCCATTCGCACTCATGAGATCTACATGCGAACCCATCTCGATCACTTCCCCACGGACAAGAACTAAGATTCTGGTTGCTCTTGCTGCCGTAGTGAGCCGGTGCGCGATAAAAACCGTGGTTCGGCCATGCATCATCGCCTCAAGCGCTTCACCGACGATTCGCTCGCTCTCAGCGTCCAACGCTGAGGTGGCTTCGTCGAGCAGCAACACCGTCGGCTTACGCACAAGGGCACGGGCGATGGCGACGCGCTGCATCTGTCCACCGGAGAGCTTTACTCCACGCTCCCCCAACACGTCGTCGGTACGAGTGCTCATCTCCTTTGTGAAGTGCTGCGCGTGCGCGGCGACGAGCGCGCTTTGAACATCCTCGTCGGATACGCCGGGGTTGCCCATTCGGACGTTGTCTTCGATCGTTCCCGCGAAGAGAAAAGTCTGCTGAGGCACCACGCCGAATTGCCCTCGAAGCCACTCCACATTGAGTTCTCGAGTGTCAACACCGTCGTAAGTGATCAGACCCGAGGTCGGTTCGTAGAAACGGAGGAGGAGATCGGCGATCGTCGATTTTCCCGCACCGCTTGGCCCGACCAGGGCGAGGCTCTCGCCAGGATTCACGGTGAAATTGACGTTTCTCAGAGCAGAAGTGCCGTCGGGGTAATCGAAGGAAACGTCTCGGAACTCAATCTTGCCTTGCGTAATCGGCAAGGTAGCGGTTCCGTGCGCCTCTTGCGTTACATCCACATCGAGCACCTCGCCATAGATTCGGTCGGCGGCCGCCTGGACGCTTGCGAAGGTGTTCCCAACCGTCGAGAGCGCTCGAAAACCCTGGTTGATCATGTCCATCGCCAAGGCGAGGCCGACGATGTTGTGGACGTTCATCCTGCCCATTCCGGCAAGAATTCCCGCCCCATAAAGCACTAGGCCAAGGGCGAATGCACCCATGAGTTCGACAAGTGGCCGAAGCGAAGCCACCCGCTTGGCTGCGACAAGCTGGCTCTTGTAGCTCTGGTCAAGCAGCTTGTCATACATGCCACTCACTTCGTTCTCAGCGGCGAACGCCTTGACGACTCTGACCCCCTGAAGCGACTCTTGGAAGGTTGCATTCACATCCGCAAGGTCTTCCTGAACCTTCAGCTGCGCGGTCCGCATTTTCTTCGCGTTTCGCTGGATGATTGTGCCCATCGCGGGAATCACCAATAACGCGAGAAGTCCGAGTTGCCAGGACAGCACGAACACCCAAGCTAGCGCGAAGACGATTCGGATCGGTGCATCGAGACTATCGCGAGTAATCGAGATCGCAGTCTGAAAGACGTTAATATCGTTCGTAACAACGCTCTGAATCGCCCCCGCGCGCTTTGAAGAGAAGTAACTGATCGGAAGCCGCATCAGCTTCGCGAACAGCCTCCGACGGAGATTCGTCGCCATCAGCACGCCAGCTTGACTCAGATAGTAAATCTGACCTCTGGTGAAGAAGTAGCGGATGGCGAACAATACAAAGACGAGCAGGAGCGAGATCGAAAGCTGCTTTCGGGCTAGATCGACAGCTGCCGAGTCCTTTCCTGCATTCACCGCGATATCACCGATCGCCTTTGTCGCGGCCGTTGTCAACGGAATAACAGCGGTGTAGAGCAGTGAGGTAATCGCGGTACACGTTAACCCCTTGCGGATCGTTAACTTTTGTGCGACGAACTCTCGCTTGATGCGTGGATCAAGCGGCTGAAAGGGAGATCGAAACGCCATATCTTTCCTCCCTTTCTTCCCCTTTTAGAAATCTGCTTGACCGGGAGTGCGGTGGTATGGAATGACGTCGCGGATATTTTTCATTCCCGTGACGTACATCATCAACCGCTCGAAGCCAAGGCCAAAACCTGCATGAGGGGCAGAGCCAAACCTTCGAAGGTCAAGATACCACCAATAGGCTTCCAGTGGCAATCCTTGTTCTGTGATTCGCGCTTCGAGAACTTCTAGCCGCTCTTCTCGCTGGCTGCCACCAATGATCTCGCCGATGCGCGGCGCAAGTACGTCCATCGCCCTCACCGTCTTTCCGTCTTCGTTCTGGCGCATATAGAACGCCTTTATCTCTTTCGGATAGTCCGTGAGAATGACCGGGCGACCCACTTTAACTTCGGTAAGCCATCGCTCGTGCTCGCTTTGGAGGTCGGTGCCCCAGTCCACCGGGAACTCAAAGTTCTCACCGCTCGACACCAGCATCTTGACCGCCTCGGTGTAAGTGAGATGCTCAAACGGGCTGTTCACTACGTGCCCAAGAGTCTCTAACAAGGTCGGTTCA
>JBBRHU010000434.1:0-2552 GCA_038222255.1 Fimbriimonadales bacterium
AATTCCAAGCTTACGGTGAAGTTCTTGCGTAGTACTATGGGCACCGGAGACGGTGGCACGATATTGCATTCCGAGGACAGCACCGAAAATGATCTGAAGGATCGCAAGCGCCATCCAGCCTATCCAGGTGGTCCTCATAAACGAAGCTAAGCCCGCGGACCGTATGGGTTGTTTGCTCACGTTCGATACTATGCCTGATTCACTAGCATTGGTTTCGACTAAGGCATGTAAAATGAATTGGGAGAGTCCAATGGAAGTTCAAGTCCGAGAAGATGAATGGCTAACCCCTCACTCCGACGGCATGGAACAGATTATCGAGCTGGCCGAGCGGCTAGCGAGTGCGCACGGCGGGAGGCTCGATGATGATGATATCCTCGCCGTCGTTGAGGCCACAGGTGCGCCAGAAGAGTACGTCCGCCTTGCAATCAAGTTGCGATCGGAGAAGGTCAAAAAAGGCGTCCTCGCACGGGCTCGCTCGCAGTATCTGACCCTAGAGTCTTCCCAGAAGAAATATGTGGTTTCGGGGATGCTCGCCTTCGGGGCGACGCTGTTCGAATCAATTGAGCGGATCTCCCATTTTTACTCCTCCACGATGAGAAATTCGTCGTACGGACTGTTCGGCATGATCGAGTGGTTGATCATCGCCGGAGCGGTCTACAACGTCGTTCAGTCGAGAGATCGCAAAACGGCCATCGTTGGCGGCGCGATCTTCGGCGGTGCATTCTTCATGTTCCGTTCACTTCTGGCGATGATCTTCGGGCTCCAGCTGCAGGTCAGCTCGCCGTTTATCTTGGTCTACATCGCTGTCGGTGCTGGAGCTGGAATGTTTGCCAACTCCTCAGTCGGTAGCTGGAGAGCTCGACTTGGGCTCAAAGATCCCGCACGCGAGCGGCACGATATGTTGAAGGAACTCGTCGAGCTCCAGGCAAAGCTGAGAACCGGTGAGCAACAAATCACCTTCATGAGCATCGACATGGTTGGATCTACGCGGATGAAAGAAGTCGCAGACCCGCTGGCGGTTGAATTCACCTTCAATGAGTACCACTTGTTTGTCGAGTGGACAATTCAGCGTTTTGGGGGCCGGATTCACTCAACTGCAGGTGACGGAATAACTTGTGTCTTCGAAGATCCAAACGCCGGGTTCCGCGCGGCCAAGGCAGTTCAATCAGGCTTGTTCGAATTCAACGAGTGTCGCAACCGCCTTGGTGCGCCAGTGACGCTCAGAATTGGACTTCATACAGGCTTGGTCGTCCCCCCAGAGCAAGGCGACATGACCTCGATCAACTTCGCACATGTGATCGATATTTCGGCTCACCTCCAGAAGACCGCACGTCCGGGCGGGGTCACCGTGAGTGATTCCACTGCTGCACAATTAGCAGGCGGACGAGATGCAGTTGGCAACGAGCGTGTAGAAGCCAGCGGTGTCAAGGGCACACTTTGGATGTCGAAGCCGATTCAAATGCCGACAGGATTTTCGGGTGGACCGGCAGTTCCGACGCAGGCATAACCACATGAGCCTCGGATCTTTTTATCGTAGCGAATCTGACTTTTTAGCCGCCTGGCACGAGGCAAACAGATCGGACTCCGCCCGCCTAACATTGACGCAACTTGCGAGCATCGAAGAGGTCGCGAAAGAGCTCGGGCAGCGTCTGAAAGAGTCGAAGTTCAAAATGTTCCACAACGCCGGCAACCCAATGCTGGAAAGGCGTTATGGAACGCGACGGTATGAAATCCTTTTCCGACCGAAACCGAGTGCAGAATCTGGCGGTTTCCCGGGATTTACATTGCATACGATCGTCTGCGACTCACGCCTTCTCGAACATCGTCAACTCTACGGAAACACAGCAAGCGGACAACTTGCGGTGCTCGCCCAGGCAAACGCGGGGCAGCTTGCGATCCCCCCTGGATTCTGGATTTGGTCAGCGGATCCGTTTGAGCGCCCTGCAGGTGAGATCGGGAGCTGGATTGAAGATCATGTCGTGCCTTGGTTCAGGATGATTGAGGATGCAATGGAGGCCCCAGTGGATTTTCTTCTCGGTCGAGTCTCTCACGTGCCCAAAAATACCGCCCTGGAGATGATGCTCATCGTCTACGGTAAAGAGGAAGCGGGCAAGCAACTGAGAAAGGTGCTCCGCTCTGACCCAGCCCTGGCAGAAGCGATTGAGACCGGAGTAGGAAGTTCAGAAATAGGCCTTCTCGCTGCCTTGGTGTCTCAGTTCCAGCTACTCAACACCGCTTTTTGATCGAAGAACGGTGTTGCGGGAACCGATTACTGTCGATCTGGGTTACTTCAAAAGAGAGGTAAGCTTCGCCGCCATGCTGTTTGGAAAACGCGACACACGAGACGCGTTCGAACGGCAAGCCGAACGGGTCTTTCCCTCAATCTTCGGAACCGCGATGCGACTAACTCGTAGTCGCGATGAAGCCGAAGACCTCGCTCAAGAAGCGATTGTTAGAGCGTATGAAGCCTATGACCGGTTTGACGGGACGAATTTTAAAGCTTGGATGCTCCGCATCCTTACCAACCTTTACATCAACCGCTATCGGCAGCG
>JBBRHU010000435.1:0-2551 GCA_038222255.1 Fimbriimonadales bacterium
CATGGATGTCGCTGATCGAGTGAAGAATGGCGTTGACATCCGACTCGAACTGCCCGATAAAGCCGACCATCTCTTCCCTCTAACTGTTCAGAAAGAACTCAAGGATGCGGAGCAGCAGATTGCTGAACTCCAAAAATCGAAGCCAGATCTGCCCCGCGCGATGAGCGTCGAGGAAGGGAAACCAGTCAATCTCAAAGTACACCTCCGTGGCAGCTACTTGACTCAAGGTGAGGAGTGCGTCCGCCGGTTCCCCTCGGCTGTTTCAAGCGCTGAACCTCCCGTTCTCCCAGCGACAAGCAGTGGTCGGATGGAGCTTGCGCAGTGGATGACCGACGAGAAGAACCCACTGACTGCACGCGTGTTCGTCAATCGCGTATGGCGGTGGAGATTCGGGCGTGGGCTCGTCGGATCGGTAGACAATTTTGGCTTGCTGGGTGATCTACCGACGCACCCAGAATTGCTCGACTGGCTCGCAACTTCGTTTGTGAAGGAAGATGGCTGGAGTCTCAAGAAGCTCCACAAACGGCTAATGCTCACTAACACCTACTTGATGAGCGGAAAGTACGACAAGAAGGCAGAGACCCTCGACCCGGACAATCATCTTCTTTGGCGGTTCCCGAGGCAGCGTCTTGAGGCGGAAGCGATTCGAGACAGCATCTTCTTTGTCACAGGAACGCTCGACCGGAAGATGGGTGGGACTCTGCTCACGCTCAAGCCCAGGTCGTACGTCACGAGCACGGCTAACGCCGATCCCATCAACTACGACAGCCAACGCCGAGCCGTCTACTTACCAGTAATCCGAACCGCAGTGTACGATGTGTATACCGCGTTCGATTTTGGTGACCCAACGGTGATGAACGGCGACCGATCGAGCACGACGGTCGCACCTCAAGCCTTGTTTATGTTAAACAGTTCCATAGTGCTTCGCGCGACCAAGGCCCAGGCCGAGAGCATCGTAAAGCGGGTTGGATTGACTGATGGTCAGCGAGTGAAGGAAGTGTATTTGACGTGCTTCGGGAGACCGGCGACGGCGATCGAAGTCACTCGATCGATAGAATTTCTCGCTAAGTTTCAACTGGCGTATGCCAAAGCGAAGGACCCTCGCCTGAGCGCATGGCAGAGCCTCTGTAAGTCGCTCATCGCGAGCAATGAGTTTGTCTATGTGGAATAACGAATCTTTCTCTCGTCGCGATCTACTGAAGGCGAGCGCGCTAGGATTCGGCCACATCGCGCTGATGGGTCTCCTTTCAGAGCAAGCTCGCGCCGACCAAAAGAACCCTCTCGCGCCACGGCCTCCTCAGTTTCCAGCCAGAGCCAAGCGCGTCATTTTCATCTTCCTCCACGGCGGACCGAGTCAGGTTGATACCTTCGATCCCAAGCCGCTCCTCACTCGTGACCACGGCAAACCGTTTGCCGGCGAAATGCCGCGCATTGTCTCCAGCCCGACGGGAAACCTCCTCAAGAGCCCTTGGCAGTTTAAGCACTATGGCCAAAGCGGAATTGAAGTCAGTGACCTGTTCCCACACGTAGGTGGCTGTGTCGACGACCTCTGTTTCGTCCACTCGATGCACGGCTCGAACTCCAGACATGGTGGTGCATTGCTTGAGCTTCACACCGGGAGCGATACCTTCGTGCGTCCTTCAATGGGATCGTGGGTCACCTATGGGCTGGGAACGGAAAACCAAAACCTGCCTGGCTTTCTCACGATCTGCCCGACGCTTACGCACGGTGGTGTCAACAATTGGAGTTCCGCATTCCTTCCCGCGCACACGCAAGGCACCCCAATCGGCAATGCGAGCATCGACGCGGCGATGGCGAAGATCCCGTTCATCCAGAACAGCGAGACGCCTATGGATGTGCAAAAGCTCGAGATCGAACTGCTAAAGCAGCAAGGTCGGGATCAACTTGCGCACTTCGGTCCAGACCCCGCGCTCGAAGGCAGGATCAACTCATTCGAACTCGCATTTAGGATGCAGCTTGCCGCTCCAGAACTACAAGAAATTACCGGCGAGACCGACGCGACCAAGAAGCTTTATGGTCTTGATGATCCAAAAACACGGAACTTCGGCCACCAATGTCTCCTCGCGCGGCGGTTCTCAGAGAAGGGTGTGAGATTTGTGCAGGTGACTCACTCTTACAAGTGGGATCAGCACAGCGACCTTCGAAAAGACCATGCGAGTAACGCCGCAGAAGTGGATAAGCCAATCGCTGGGCTCCTGAAAGATCTGAAATCGCGTGGAATGCTAAAGGACACGCTAGTGATTATCAGTGGAGAGTTCGGTCGCACGCCAGTGGCGCAAGGCGACGACGGCCGCGACCACAACCCTCACGGTTTCACGACCATTCTTGCGGGTGGCGGCGTCAAAGCTGGGTTCCGATATGGCGAAACCGATGATTACGGATTCTACGCGGTGAAGGACAAGTGCCACATTCACGACCTTCATGCGACGATGCTCCACCTCCTTGGGATCGACCATACGAAGTTGACGTTCTTCCACAGCGGACGCAATTACCGCCTCACCGACGTCCACGGCGAAGTCGCGAAGGGCAT
>JBBRHU010000436.1:0-2530 GCA_038222255.1 Fimbriimonadales bacterium
TGATCGTGGATTTCTTGCCGCGAGCCGAGGCCGATTGGAGCTCGTCACAGATATCTTTGAGACTGAACGGGATCTCCGGGATCAGGATGGCTTCGGCACCACCTGCGAGGCCAGCTTCAAGGGCGATGAATCCGTTTCGGCGGCCCATCACTTCTATCACGAAAACTCGATCATGGGAATAGGCTGTTTCTCGAACTCGGCCAATCGCATCGACGGCGGTGTTGACAGCGGTGTCAAAGCCAATGCTGAAGTCGGTCCCAGAAATGTCATTGTCGATGGAGCCAGGCACACCCGCGACCGGGTAACTAAACTCATCGTGGAGTTTGAGCGCACCCGTAAGGGAACCATCTCCCCCAATGATCACGAGGCCGTCGCACTGGTTTTTCGCGAGAACCGACATCGCTCGTTCGCGACCCTCGCGGGTCATGAATTCCTTGCTTCGGGCCGAGCGAAGGATTGTGCCGCCTCGATCGATGATGCCACCCACCGATGTGCTCTTCATGATCTGGCTTTCGTCGTTGATGATCCCGTCGTAGCCCCGGGTGTATCCTACGACTTCTACACCTCGGTAGATCGCGGTGCGGACGACGGCACGAATGGCTGCGTTCATGCCCGGGGCGTCACCGCCACTTGTGATCAATCCAATGCGTCTCATCCCTGCTTTACTCCTGGAGATCTTCCGAGAATGCTGTTTAGGCGTATTCTCCAATACGAATTATGGCGAACGGTGACCCGTTCAGCAGCGTTCACAGGGATACGGACCACCTTCTTACAACTATGATCAGCCCGCCGCAATCTACACTCGAAAACTCCGACTCTCTCCAAGTGGGTCAGATCATGCGGTCGGTCGATTCGGTCGACACGTTCGACTCGATCGTCCAAGCCGCAACAAGGTTGCAGTCAAACGGAATCGATGTGTTGCCTGTGGTTAACCAGGGTCGGTTTGTTGGCGTGATCACCGAGAATTCGCTTGCCAAAGCGTTAGCGAGCAAGCTGGATTGGACTGCACCGGCATCTGACATCATGATCGATGCACCGACAGTCCGGGCAGATGCAGACCAAAAGGAAGCGCTTCAGTTACTCAACTCGAACGCGTTTTCGGCAATCACGGTTGTCGATCGAGACGGACAGGTTATGGGCATTGTCAGTGCAAGCTGCTTTTCGCCAAGCCAGCTAACGGAGAATCGACCGATGATGGTCGGTGGGATGGCGACGCCGTTTGGAGTCTATTTGACCAATGGTGCTGTAGGCTCGGGGGCAAAAGGCTTCCCGCTCGTTTTGACCGGATTCACGCTTTTTGTGCTCTTGATCATCGCTCAGTTGGGTTCCAAGATGGCAGAGAATCAGGTTGCTGATCGGATTCCAGAAGCTCTTCGGCATGTGGCGTTCGGGTTGTTGCCGATGGTCTTGTTCTTCCTGTTGATGCGCGTTATTCCGCTCTCGGGAACTCATGGCGCAGAGCATCAAGTTGTTCACGCAATCGAACGTGGCGAGCCGCTCGTGCCAGAGATCGTCACGAGAATGCCGCGCGTCCACCCTCGGTGTGGAACGAATATCGCAGTTGGAGCAAGCATGTTCCTAGCGATTACTCAGCTACCCTGGATCGCAAGCCAGGAGGTTCGGCTGGGCGTCGGGCTTCTCGCCACGATGTTCCTCTGGCAGCCCATCGGTAATTTCCTTCAGCAGTACATCACCACCCGGAAACCGACGTTCAAGCAACTTCACACGGGCATTGCCGCCGGGAAGGAACTCATTCGAAATGCCTCCACCGTCAGGAGCACCCACCCGAACATCGGCGTCCGAATCTATCACAGCGGAATGCTGCATGTGATGATGGGGAGTGCGCTTTGTTATGGGGCGGGAAGGATTCTGCAGACGGTCTTTCAAATCGATCTAGGCCTCGAATAGCCTGGCTCGGGTAAAATCAACTATTCATCATGAGTGCACTCTACAACGTGTTGATGGGAATCGGAATCTTGGTGGCAGTCGTGTTCTCCGCGCTTGTCTTCCTCACCGGTAAAGGCGACGCGATGTCCGGCGGCGGAAGCGTCCGAACCTCGTTTAAGGGCAAGGCAACGTTCGACGACATCATGTCTCGAACCACCCTCTACCTCGGCATCTCATTCATGATTTTGATGGTCGCGATTGACGCGATCAGCAACAAGAAGTAAGACTCAGTTTCGGCGAAGGGGCGATCTAAGCCTCACCTATGTGACAATGGGGTGAGAGCTATGTGGATCGCCCCTTTCTTATTTCTTGCCCAGGCCACGCCATCTGTTCCCTACAATTGGCGGAACGTCGAGATTGTCGGCGGCGGATTTGTCACTGGCATCATTTGTCATCCGAAAGCGAAGGATGTGATCTTTGCTCGAACTGACATCGGCGGTGCCTATAAGTGGAATCCAAAGACGAATCGCTGGGTTCCGATGCAAGACTTTCTGACCCGTCCCGACTGGAACCTCTACGGTGCCGAGTCAGTTGGTCTAGATCCTTCAGACGCAAAACGTGCATATATTGCCGCTGGAACTTA
>JBBRHU010000437.1:0-2529 GCA_038222255.1 Fimbriimonadales bacterium
GAGAGCGTCATTGTATAGTGCACTTCTTGCTTCGTAACTGGATTGGGGACCACCCAAGAAAACCCGCGCGCTTGCACTTTGATCTCGTACTCATTCGAAAGGCCGCTGGCTAGCTGAGCGGTGAGCTTGTACTTTCCGGATTTGTCATTGAATCTGACAAGGCCCACAACGTCATGGAACACGACTCGACGACCGGGAGCAACCTCGCCGCCATGCAGGCCGACGATGATGAGTGCAGTTCCACCAGCGGCACTCTTAACCGTCTCGGAGGAATCGAATTCCACACGCCGTGGACCAGCCTGGTAATAGCCCGAACCCTTCCATTCCCCGATCAAGAAGTTGAGTTTTTGGATCGCTCGGATTTGGGCGACTCCGCCGAAGTCGGGGACCTGAAAGGAGATGGCTAAGGCAAGGAGTGAAATCATTCCATGTACATGATATCCAAAGGGCGGGCGAAGATTTCTCGCCTAGTGGCCCACACCATTCGGCCGGAGTCTGGGCACAATATGAGTCATGTCTCTCGTGATTCCCATCGCCCATGACTTCACCTGTGCCTGGTGTTGGGTCGGCTTTCACCAGACGCGAAAACTCAAGGAACGCTACCCAGTCCGATTCGTTTGGAAGGCTTACGAACAGATGCCAGACGAACTTACCTGGCCCGCTCCGACACTTCCCATGTTTGATACGGTCAAAAAGCCGGCGACACCTTCTCGGTTCTCGCTGTTTGCCCAGCTTCACCAGCTCGAACTCCCGAGGCTCGTTCGACCGATGCAAATGCGCACGCACAACGCCCACGAGGCAGTCGAATTTTCGAAGGCAGAGGGCGTCGCAGATGCCTTGGTCGAGGCGTTTTACCGCGCATATTGGGAACGAGCCGTAAACATTAACAAGGTTGAGAACATCGTGGAGATTGCTACGGGAATTGTCAGCGACCTCGACGGAATGACAAAAGCAATTGAGGATCGACGTTTCGCGACGAGCATTGTTGGGTTTGACGAACCTGCTGCTGCCACGGGAGTGTTTAACATTCCAACGTACACGATCGGTGGGATCCGGCTTGCAGAGCAGCCGTATTCGGTGATTGCTAAGGCGATTGAAGTGGAGCTTGCGAAGCAAGATGACGTCGAGATTTACAAGAGTCTCTCCTTTCCGCTTCCCTCCGCGACACGACCAACCGTGTTCATCAACATGGTGAGCACGATTGACGGGAAGACGATCAGCGGGGAGCGAAACGAATCTGTTATTGATCTAGGCTCCAAAATTGATCACCTGCTCATGCGACGCATCGAGTCACACGCGGATGCGGTGATCCTCGGCGCGACGACATTAAGAGCAACCACGCCGAAATGGAACCCCGAGACAAAAACTCGGCTTGTCCTTACGGAGTCTGGGAATGTGCCCTTTGATTCGGCCTATTTACAAAATGGCGAAGCGTTCATCACGACCTCGGCGAAGAGTGCGAAAAAACTCCCAATCGACGCAAAAGTTTTAGTTGCAGGAGAAGAGGAATTTGACGTTCACTCCCTCCTTCAACAGCTACGAGACCGTGGTATTCAGCGATTGCTTGTTTACGGCGGGAGCGAGGTCAACGCGGTGTTCCTTCGAGCGGGCGTCGTTGACGAACTCTTTTGGACAATCGCCCCTAAGATCAAGCTAGGTCGCGATGTGCCGACATTCGCCGGGGGCGAGCCGCTTGCGCGAGCAGAGATGTTGAAGTACAGCCTCGTCTCGCACGAAGTCGTCGGTGATGAAATCTTCGTGCGCTATCGCCGCAAATCCACGATCTGATCGGGATGGATTGAGAGCGATGTTGCCGTCGGACAATCCTCCACGCGGATGACGCCGATCAACTCAGTGCCGACGACTCGGGCTTGGTGCATGGCTGCCTTTTTGCCGATCCACTCGATAATTGGGTCAATCGGAGTTAGGTCGGGCAATGTGAGGTTCATGCTCACTTGCTCGCATCCACGGTGCATGAGCGTCAGTCCCAAGGCACGAACGCCGAGGAATCGCTCGTCTCCGGCAGTTCTCAATTGGCGGATGTCTTTGGCAACCGGCCGAGAGCCGAAGCTGATGAATACATTGAGCGCGACCAGAAAGTCGCGAAAACCGGTGACGACAGCTCCGAGCTGAGGATGTCGGTGCGGCGGTCCGAAATCGGGAGTGAGATCTTTGCCCTCCATCCCCTCGAACTGTCCTCGTCGGAGGCTCGGAAGGTCGGCTTCGTGCCGGCCGTGCTCTGAGTGTTCATAGAGGAAGATCGGCAACTCGTGCTTCGAGGCGAGTTCTGCGCCAAAGTCAGACACGAACGCCTGTTGCTGAGACTGCGACCACTCGTCCGCGAACGGGACGAACGGACACACATCAAGTGCACCAAGCCGGGGGTGAACCCCACGGTGGGTCCGCAGGTCGATGTAAGCAAATGCGATCTCGGCAAGGTCAAGCAAGACCTGCTTTACAACCTGAGAGTCTCCGCTGAACGCGGTCACGGTGCGGTTGTGGTCGACGTCACCTTCGAAATAGTGGACC
>JBBRHU010000438.1:0-2524 GCA_038222255.1 Fimbriimonadales bacterium
GTCACCACTGGCGACAGTGGGTTGCTCTTGCAACATGGAGCATCGGAATACCGCATGCTCACTCTCGATCCGATCGACTTTCCCGAACCACCCGAATTCCAGGGCGATGCACAGCTCAAGATCAAAATGGGAATTCTGCGAGACGCTACGGATTCAGTCTCGTTCGCAGTCTCATCCGATAGCCATCGACAGGTGCTGACAGGTGTGCTTTTCGTCTACAACGGCGAGACGCTCACACTTGTGGCCACCGATACTCACCGACTTGCTGTTCGAAAGATTCACCAGTCCGGCATCGGGAGTCAGGTCCAAGCAGTTGTTCCTGAAAAGGCGCTCAAGTCGATCAAGAGCCTTCCCGTTCCTGACGACACTGAGGTGGTGCTTGAATTCAGTTCTGCACGCGTTGGAGTCAACACGGGTGGTGCCCGAGTTGTGTCGCAGTTGCTTGCAGGCACCTATCCCAACTGGGAACGAGTCGTGCCTGCGGAAACAACCCGCTCGTGGAGTGCAGAGGTCGATCAGCTTGCCGAAAAGGTGAAGCGAACGATGATCTTGGCGAGAGACAATGCTAACCGCGTCCGATTTAAGGGTTCCGATGAGCAAGTGGTGATAGCCGCACGGTCCGAAGAGAAGGGTGAGGCAAAGGAAGAGCTCGCGATCATCGGAAACAACGGAGCCATTGAAATTGCCTTTAACGGTAAGTACGTTCAAGACGCGATCGGTGCAATCACTGGGCCGGGAGTGAAGATCGAAATGACCGAGAGTTCTCGCGCGGCGATCTTTAGATCAGTCGACGAAAACCAGGATTATTTCTGCGTCATCATGCCGATGGCGCTTGCCTGAGCGAACCCGCTCAGGCAGCTTTCTTGATGGTTGGGGCAAAGTTCGATTGAGCTTTGTCCACTTCCGCTCGCACGACTTCGCAGATCGGCGCATACTGCTCGACGGGTAGCCCGAGTACTTCGATGACAGCTTCGTTAAACCCGTTGTCGGGTGCTGGAGCATTGTTGTAGCACCCACACTCAAATGCCAGAGCGTTCGCTGCAGCAACGATGCAGGTCGAAGTCAATTCTTTCTCGTCCTCAAAGGGGTCGTACTGGTTCTGGATCGCGCTCTGAATGGACTTTGACAGCCCCCACTTTTTGGCCAGCATCGCGCCGACCGCTCCGTGATGGAAGCCAAAGAGATCCTGCTCGGCGACGTGGAGCGCTTGCCCCGTGCTCGTCGCACGGCCGATAGCTTGGTCGAGGAGGGAAGGGCAGAACTTATCAAAGACGAGTAATCCAACGTCGTGAAGAAGTCCGGCTGTATACATCTCTTCCGAACGCTGTGGCACTTTAATTTTGGCCAAAATTCTTGCGGCAATTGCGGTGGCTAAGCTGTGACGCCAACAATCCATTCCGCTAAATGCTTCACTTCGGCGTTCGTTCGAGAGCATCTGCTGATAGGAAATAGTCAAGACAAGAGACTTCAAGGCGTTCATGCCTAGAACAGAAACAGCTCTTGAAATGTTCTGAATTTCTCCAACGGCGTAAAAAGAAGAGCTCGCGACTCGAAGCACCTTTCCGGCCAGCGCCGCATCCCTCTCGATGACAGCTTCGTAGGAACGAGCAGGCGTATCCTGGTCCTGCGACATCTTCAGAACTGCCAGCGCAACTTCTGGTAGCAATGGTAAGTTCTCACTTCGCGAGATTCGAAGCTCAAGAGTTCGTAGGTCCACACTTAAATCTTCGGAAAGTCAAGGCAAAAAGCTCCCGGTCTTTTTGATGGAAACCCAACAGGGCACTTGAGCGTTATATACTCATATCGTTGAGTGAGTTAGCAGTATGGCCAAAGACTACTATGCAATCCTTGAAATTCCGCGGGGGAGTGATGAGAAGGAAATCAGAAGCGCCTACCGAAAGCTTGCCCGAAAGTGGCACCCCGACGTAAATCCCAAAGATAAATCGGCCGAGGAGAGATTCAAGTCAATCAGCCAAGCATACGAGGTCTTGTCCGACCCAGAAAAGCGGAAGCTCTATGATCAGTTCGGAGAGAACTGGGAGAATGCGCAGAACTTCTCTGGCGGCTTTGGGAACACCGGCGGCGGGTTCCGCTTTGAGAACTCAGGCGGCATCGGATCAATTTTTGATCAGTTCTTTGGCGGCGGAGCTCATGGTGGCGGGTTCGAAGACATGGACGTGGCCCAGCCGCGAGACATCGAGCAGGTTGTCGAAGTTTCACTAGAAGAAATTGACGAAGGAACCAAGCGAACTCTCACCTTTCAGACAAAAGATGCTCAGCGAACTCGTGAAGGGATTGCGACTGTCCCCACCACAAAGCGAGTCGAAGTGAAGATTCCTGCAGGTATCGCAGACGGAGTCAAGCTTCGGGTTCCAGGCAAAGGCGCTGCGGGCGCAAATGGCCGCGCTGGAGACCTCTATGTTGTTGTCCGGTGGGCAACTCACGCAACCTTCAAACCCGTGGACAAGCAGCTTGAGGTCGAAGTGAGCATCCCCTACACCACCGCTGCTCTTGGCGGCGAGGT
>JBBRHU010000439.1:0-2515 GCA_038222255.1 Fimbriimonadales bacterium
AGAATTCACGACTTCAGAACCAGGTGACGGCTGATGGCGGACCACAGGTGCCGATTGAGCATGTCTATAACGTGGTCGATGTGCTGGACGAGATTGCTACCGAAACTGAGAAGACCGTTACTCAGGTCGCACTCAACTGGCTGTTGCAGCGACCAACGGTTTCTACGCTCATCGTTGGAGCAAGAAATGAGGAGCAACTTCTCCAAAATCTTGGCTCGGTCGGTTGGAACCTAACCACAGCACAAGTCGATCGGCTCGACAAGGTGAGCGAACTACCGATGGCCTACCCGTATTGGCACCAATACGGATTCAGCCGAAACCCGTTCCCTACTGAGAAGCGGGGTTAAACCGCGATTGGGGTGCCAGACTTTGCGCTCTGGTACCCCGCGAGGGCGACTCGTGCCGCTTGCATGCCATCGTGGGCTGTGATCGGCACCTCAGTGTCATTGAGGCATGCCTGTACAAAGGCATCGACCATCGAGTAGTCGAGGTTTGCCCCGTATCCAGGGAACGAGTGAGTGGTGCTTCCCGGATGATAATGGTCAAGACCGGAGCCGAACATGTCGAGCTCAATGACGCCTTTCTCGCCGACCAAGTTCATCGTGACATCTCCCCAAGTCTTGAATTGCTGTGGTCGTGACCAGCTGGAATCGAGCGAGGCGAAGACGCCGCTCGGAAATTCGATGGTCACCATTGCAGTGTCGTCCCACTCCTTGCCGTACATGTTGCTGCCAATCTGAGCTTGGACCTGAAGCGGCTCTTCTTGGAGCAAGTCACGAAGCAAATCGGTGACGTGGACGACGTGGTCGATCATTGCGCCGCCACCCGAGACTTCGGGCTTCACGAACCAGCCGAACGGACAACGGCCACGATTGGTGGCGCAGATGGCTTTGAGCTTCCCGATCTCTCCGGCGGCGATTCGGTCCTTGACCATCTGCCAAGCTGGCGAGAAGCGGCAAGGGAATGCAGTCATCACTTTGACGCCGCTCGATTTGACCGCAGTCATCATTCGCTCGTAGTCGACTTCACTTGTCGCGAGCGGCTTTTCGCACAGGATGTGCTTGCCTGCTAGGGCTGCAGCTTCAGCGAATTCACCGTGGAAGTTGTTCTCGCTACAGATGACGACCGCATCGACGGCGGCGAAGAGGGCAGCGCGATCTTCGAAAAAGGTCAGATCCGACCGCTTGCAGTAATCGGCACCGCGCTCGCCGTCATTGTCCCACAGCCCCACGCATTCTGCCGCAGGATTACTGAGGAGAGCGTGGACATAGCCACCGGTATGGACGTGTGCAGAACTGAGAACACCAACGCGCAAGGGCATTGAGAAGTTCTACCCGGATCAGCCGCCAGACTTCTTGCGCGCGCCACGAGTCCCTTTTCGACTGCTCTCTGCGGCGGGCTTTCGGCTATTTCGGCTAGGCGGATCGGCGGGTTGGGTCAGATTCAGGTCAAGCAAGTAGTCCCGCCGATACTTCATCTTTTGGACAATCAACTTCTCGTACTTCGCGAGATCCGCGAGACTCGTTGGTTTTACGGTTGCCGCAACTTCGGTCAGCACATCTTCGAATGGCGCGATTTTTCCGCGATTCACCTTGCGATCAAACAACGTGGCGATCCCCGCTTCAGACTTGATGACGTCGCTTACAACTCCAGTGAGGGTTTGATCGCCGACCTTGATCGTGACCTTCTCGTCCATCGGCCAGTAATTGTCAAAAGCGATTCTCACTTGGGCGACTCGGAACGCCTCGCTCATTTTGCCCGCACGTTGGAACACGGCGATTTGTCTTCGATCGTTGATGATCTGCATGGCCGCCGCCGCACCAATCTTCTCTGCCCCGGTGTCTAGGTCGAGTGCGCACATGTCGCCGTTCTCTGAAACATCAAGGCCGAACTGTCGAAAATGAGTTTGGAAGTCTTCGGGTGCGTCCTTCTTGAGCCGGAGCATCACCATCCCGAGCGATCCGCCACCGTCTTTGAGGCACGCGAACTGGATAAACCCGACGCTCACAAAGCCAGTGTCGTAGGTGTTTACAGAATCAAATCCGCCTTCGAGGATCGAAATCCCGCGCATCACCTTAGCAGCATTCGGAGCGACTTTGGCTTTGACGAACAGCGAGTTCAACTCAGCTTCGGGCATCTCTTTGACAGGAGCACCCGCGGACTGGACGCCTTGATCAAATCTGAAGTAAGGGTAGCGTGGGCTCGACGGCCGAACATGGTCTTTGTAGATCAGCGTTAGATTAGGGAACGTGACGGTGTGAACCATCGGCACTGCGGCTTCCGCAAATGGTGGTGGCGAGCCAACGAGGGCGAGGAGCGATGTTGGGATTGGCTTTGGTTGTGGAGGTTCGATCACGGGAATCGAGGCATCGGCCTTTGGAGCCTCGATTGTGTAAACATCTTTATTCGCTCCGCGTGCTATCTGGAATGCCTCCCACCGGTCTCGCTTGAGTTTGCTGTCAATCCAGGCCTCCCAAACTTTCTGTTCTTCGTTTCGCGGTGTGGCATCTACTCC
>JBBRHU010000440.1:0-2508 GCA_038222255.1 Fimbriimonadales bacterium
CCATGAAACAGAAGGGGATCAAGCAAACAGACGCCCAGGCTCGGGCCTTACTGCCCAAGATCCCAAAAACGAAGCAGGTCGGCGGAGTGGTCGTTGAACGAACCGAGAAAGATCGCCTCTGTGATGCCCGCGAAAGGCTCAGGACTGCCGCCGCAAAGAAGCTGGCGACGAGATATTGCCTCTACAACTTCCGGCATTCATTCTGCAACCGTGCTCTAAAGTCCGGAGTCGATCCGATCACACTGGCGGAGATCATGGGACACTCGAACGCGAACATGATCATGAAGATCTACCAGCATATTCATCAGGACAACAAACACCTGAAAGCCGCTTTGGCGAAGGTGAATCGGGATAGGGGTCCGCCTCGCGGCGGAACCCCTCCCACACAACCGTGCATACGGGTCCGTACACGGCGGTTCGGTTGGTTAAGCGGATTTGGGTGCTAACTTAGGAATTCCTAGCGACGTGAAGAACGCAGTCGGGAAGGCTATGTGGAGTGCCGGAGTTTTACTGAGCCGCCAAGGGCCGTGACAGCTTCCTGCGGTTTGAGCCGCTAAGTCGGGTGACACGTTCCGTTTTCGCAGCTCGGCAAATTTCGTTCGTCCAATTCGCCATTGTTTCCACAAGAAGGCGCGCAGCCTTCGGTGGACCCACGAGTCCAAGTCTCGCAACACACTGGGTGTTTCACAGGCATTGAAGTACCCGCGCCAGCCTTGCAGGTAGCGTGACAAGCCTGTCACCATCTGCTCCAGACTGACCCCGCGTGTCCGACGCGTCAGTTCCCGGATCTTTTCCTTGAATCGTTCCAGGGCCTTCGGCGCTATCCGCCGCTTCGGAACCCGGTGATTCGTGAAGCTGAAACCCAGAAACTTTCGCTCCCACGGACGAGCCACCGCACTTTTGACCTCATTGACCTTGAGCTTCAGCCGAGTGGCCAGATAGCGAGTGACACTCGCCATCACCCGTTCTCCCGCTCGACGGCTGCTCACATAAATGTTGCAGTCATCGGCATAGCGGGCAAAGCGGAGACCACGCCGCATCAGCTCTTGATCGAGATCATCCAGCATGATGTTCGACAATAAGGGTGACAGAGGGCCACCTTGCGGCGTTCCCTCATCGGTCGGACTGACCAACCCATCCTCCAAGACTCCTGCGTTCAAGAACGCGCGAATCAGCCGTAGCAGTCGCGGGTCGTCGATGCGTTTCGCAATACGTCCCATCAAGATGTCGTGGTTGACCCGATCGAAGAATTTCTCCAAGTCGAGGTCCACCACCCAGCGATAGCCCGCGGCGATATAACCTTGGGCAGCCGCCACAGCTTGATGGGCCGACCGATTCGGTCGAAACCCATAACTGTGCGGAGAGAATGTCCAGTCCCAGCGCCTTTGCAACACTTGCAGAACCGCCTGCTGAACGAAACGGTCCAGCACCGTAGGAATGCCAAGCTTGCGCACTCCCCCGTCTGGCTTAGGAATTTCCACTCGTTTCACAGGCAGTGGTTCGTAGGTGCCACTCAGCAACTGGTCCCGGATGGTCGGCCACTGCTGTTTCAAGTGATCCACTAAGTCATCGACGGTCAAACCGTCTATGCCTGGGGCTCCCTTATTGGCTCGAACTCGCTTTAACGCTTCTTCCAAGTTGCGTCGTTCGCAGATCTCCTCCATCAACTTCTCAAACACTGCCGGGCTTTCAGGGTCCCTCTTCACCGCGCACGATTCGGACCCTTCCCGTGAGGCCATCGGGACTTCATCCCTACTCTCCTCCGGAAAGGCCAGCAACTTCTGGATATTCGGCCGCTTGTCGTTCACGAGATTCGGGCCTTACTGGCCCCTCCATTCAACCCCAGATGGGGACCGTTCAGGCCTTCGCGGTTGTCACGGTTTTATCGAACACCTGTTGTTTCTCTCCTTTCGGACGAGTGGCTCGCTCGACAAACCGACGCCGTTACTACGCCCTCTGCTGACTTCTGCCGTTCGATCAAGGAACCTTACAGTCCCCTCAGTCTCGATTTCGGGACAGACACGACAGATCTCCCGAGGTAAGTTTCTCCGTCTTCCACGCACAACCGCCGGATTTACGCTCCGCGCCCTTGATGGATATGGACTTCGCTGTCACTTGCCAGCTCGTCCGACGCTCACGCCTCAGATCCGATTTCTATACGTCGGCTCACGTGTTTGCTCCATGCTTCCTTTAGACGCTGCCTCGCGACAGTCGCCCTTGCACTTCGCTAATCCTTCACCTCCATCAGGTTGGATAAGGGTCTTGCACCCTCAAACTGAGAAACATGCTCGGCACACAATAAAACCCCCGCCAATCCATTGGCGGGGCAGTTCTTGCTACAATTTGATGTGACGAAGTTTGGGGCGGGGTCGCTTTGACTCGCGAGGTTCCGGCTGGCCTCGCTCCTGCTTCGTTCTCTTGGATTCTTCCAAAATCTGTTCAAAGTCCGCTTCGCTGAATTTGATCCCTCCCAAACGATGATGAGGGAGTCGGTGCTTGTTGGCGTAC
>JBBRHU010000441.1:0-2480 GCA_038222255.1 Fimbriimonadales bacterium
CTCGTGAGGACGCTTCCCTACTCCCTTGAATCCTTGCTTGCCAAGTCCCCGACAGCGGCCTTCGCATCTTCAAGTTCGAGCCTGAGTTCAGCTAGCTTTTGGGGATCCTTTTCTTGGAGGATTTCCCTTTGAAGATCGATCACACGATGATTGACTGGATTGGGTGTGCGAATCCGTGCTGATCCTGCTTAGCGAGTTGGCGCAAATATCGGAAAGGTCACGACTACCAGCGTGATAAGACTTGCGAGCACACCAAGTGCGGTCACGTTGGTAGAACCATCGTGTCGATGGATCACCCTCCCCTTTCGGTCTTTCGTCACTCTGATACACACTGATTCTGGAGAAGCAACAAGTTCTCGTGCCTCGGTCGCGGTCATTCGACTGATGTCGTGAACCTTGCAGTGGCAGGACTCGCAAAATCTCCCTTGTTCCACCTTGCGCATTTTCCTCCAGTCCTCGTGGCAAGGGAGAGGAACTTTGAACTCATCTTCGACCATCAGAGATACTTATACATCAGAATTGCCGATGTTCTATGTCTAAAGTGGTGGGGTAGGAGAAACGTACAGGTCATCAAACCAAACTCGACCTTCTTCAAGCACACACGCAACAGCGCCACGGAGTACAACTCCTACGTTTTGGCAGTGAAGTTCAGTGTCGTTAGCCCAGATCCGGACGCCTGCTCCTCTCGTCTCGATCAGGAGCTTCACGGGTTCGTAGAGTTTCCAGTCAAAAGGTTGCTCCCAGAGAACTTCCTCACGATCAAAAGATCGGACGAGTTGGACCTTTTGATCGTGAGTCAAGAGCAGTCCGACCCAGTGTTTGAGTCCACCCACCGCCACCGCGATGCCGACTCGCTTGGCGAGGTTTGCGTTGATCGTTGCAGAGAACGAAAGATCAACCCAGGTCTCATTTCCTTGGATCGCCAGGCCAGTTCCCTCGTTTTGGACTGCCGTGAATGGCGCCGACCAGTGGCTGATTTCGCTCATGCCATTCACCCAGGCTGCTCGAGAAATCGGCCCGTCTTTGACGGGCATCAACGTTGTGTTTGGCGCTCCCTGGATGTCAAGTGAACGCAAGATGACTTCCCCGCTTTCTACTTCTAGTCCGACCTGTGAAATCACGTGTCCTCCGAGGTCAGGAATCTCCCACGCGAGCGCTCCCCATGGAGCTTCGATTGCTTGACCAGAGTCGCCGAGCACAGCCGTGAGCCGGAAACTACCCTGACCCTCAACTTCGATCACAATCATTTGTCCCGAATGGACGATAGGTGACGCAAGCACGGCATATCCGCCCATCTTCGCTTGGTCTTGAGTGAGGAACGCTGGGGTGAGTGAGCGACCTTCTTTCAATCTGAGACCAGCGCCAACATTCTCGATCCTTTTTCCAGAGTCTGCTTGGAATCCCTGGACTGAACCAGGAAAGGCGAAATTAAAGCGAGGGAGTTTCATCGGGCGTTGTTCGCCGACCATTCCGTGCGCTAGTGCGATCAGCCGATGGGCCTCTCTTACCGCGTCAGATATCCCATTGGCCGCGTCGGCGGTAGGCAACAACAATCGATCAGCGACCGGACCGCGCCAATCTTTGGCTTCTTCAAACGCAGCGAGCCCGCCCCGAATCCCCATGATGCAGCCGACGTTTGCAGAATTGCAGTCAGTGTCATACCCGCACGTATTCACGATCTTCATCGCGGTGTCGAAGCTACCGTTTGAATGCAGTAGCGCATGGATCACAAGGGCGTGGTTCGGCACGATGTGGCAGTTCCCGCCGTAAAGTTCGTAGCCATACTTCGCTCGGATCTTCTCGAGTCCATCTCTCCAACCGATCCCCTGAGCGTGCCACTCTCGAAGGTCGTCGATCAGTTGGCGAATAATGCCGTTTGTCGGAATGAACTCAACTGCGGTCGAAATTAGGGTTTGAATATCCGACTCGACGAAGGCGAGAGCCTCAATCGCCGCGATCACCTGTGCTCCATGGATAGCCGCGCCGTCGTGGCTCACTGATCCGGCCTTTCGCGCGAGTTCGACGGCCAGATCTGGCCTGCCTGGACAAACCATCGCCCACCCATCTATGAAGATCTGAGCACCAATCTGTTCCGCTACCACCTGCCCATTGAGCGAGATGCTCCCACTTGCGGGAGCTCGATGGCCGTGCTTCATGCGGAGGAACGCGGTGTGCTCGGTCGACATCCCCATCCCACCCCACCACAGAATGGCTCGGTTCTCGATGATGGTGTTCATCCACCAATCGCCGATTTGCGCAGCGGTGATGTCAGGCGATGCGCCGTACGCTTCTAGGGCTCGGACGAAGGTGAAGGTGCCGGTGATGTCGTCGTCGGTCACGATCAGGGGTTGGTTAAGACGATCGTGGACGTAGTAGTCCACGTCTCCGAGCTTCTCTTGAATCTGCTCGTATGACCATTGTTCAAACGGTCGCCCCAAATAGACGCCAATGATCTTGCCGAGCACTCCGGCGTAAATCTT
>JBBRHU010000442.1:0-2434 GCA_038222255.1 Fimbriimonadales bacterium
TGCGGTCGCATCCGCTCATTCCGGAGGAAATACCCGAAGGACTTCGTTGGGCGAGCATCTTGCTTATCCCGTGGACGCTCGTGATTATGTTCATGCGTCTGCCATCTCCGCTCTTGTTCGGACCCCTGCTTTGGCTGTTGCTGCCAGGAGGCTGGGAGAAGCTAACGGATACGACTCGGCGTTACGTCGGATTTGCGGTCATCGCGCTTATCTTCGCCGTGCTGCTAGAGCCTGCGCAGGGCGGAATCAAGAAAGACCCGCCGACGTTTAGCTACATTCTTACCAACCTCGCTTTGGCAACATTCATGCTCATTGCGCTGACGAAGAGCAGGGTGGGCCGAATATCGAGCGGTCTCGCCAAAGTTGGGATGAACCCACTCTTGGCGTACCAGGCGATCACGCATCTCATTGCTCCTCTGTGGGCTCTCACGATTGGTGGATGGGTAGCTAGCATCCTGCAAGGGCCCTATCTAGGGCTGCTCAGTGCCGCGATTCGCACATTGCTCTTAGCAGTGTTTGTAGCCATGTTTACGAAACTAAAGGTGATTTTGAGGGCGTAGCAGAGTCAGAAGTTCATGGAGTTCTTGGCAAACACCTCACTTCGTGCGGTGGGCTAAGGAAGGAGCAGGAAGTGAATTTGTTTCCCGCCATCATTCTGACGGTCGCACTACCAACGGGCCAGTCGCGAGCGAAAGTTCAGCCGTGGATTCCACGAGGTCTGATTCGGTCTTCTGGTAACGATCGGAATCCGTGCGTTGGCCATCGGCCAAATCCCAAAAGGGCTACTGCAAGCGGGAGCCGATTCTGGAACAAACTGATATTACGCGGCGCGGCTTGAACGCTTTGCGCGTTCTTGCAGGCTTATGTTCACTTCAAAAGCACCCATCTCGCGAAGAGAGAGAGGGATGACGATGGCAGGGATATCGAGAGTGCTGATCCTCACGTTGTTACCACGAATGATTGTGGGCGGCGTGATGTCACAGGTGTAACCGCTCGCCGCAAGTAGCGTCAAGCTGTTTCCACAAATGATGTTCGCGAGTTCGGAGATCGCCGACGCGGCGAGCTGATCGAAGGTCACCACTGGAGCTCCAATCATTTTGCTAGCCACTCGGTCGGCAGTGATCATCGACATGCTGAAGATGACAAGGCCCTCCACATCGCCCGTAACACCGCACACGATGTTGATCTGTTGTGTCGTGAACATTTGCGGGCGTGCAGCAAGCTGACCTCGCTCGGGCAAGACTCCGACAAGCTGTTCGAACACCGACACCGATGCCGCGGCAAAGGGGTTCACGTATTCAACTCTCATGGCGTTCTAAGCGGCGAGCTTCTTCATCGCCTCGACGACTCGATCGGGTTGAAAAGGTTTGACGATGAAATCTTTGGCACCAGCCTGAATCGCCTCGACCACCATTGTCTTCTGGCCCATCGCCGTACACATCACCACGTTCGCATTTGAGTCGATCAGTCTGATCTCCTTCAGTGCGGTGATGCCGTCCATTTCTGGCATCGTGATGTCCATAGTGACGACGTCCGGGCGAAGTTCTTGGTAGAGCTTGACGGCTTCAACGCCGTTTGCTGCCTCTCCAACGACCTCGAAGCCGTTCTGCGTCAAGATGTTCCTGAGCGTTACCCGCATGAACATCGCGTCGTCCGTAATTAAGATGCGATTCGCCATTTGTCTTTCTGTCCCTCCGCTGGTTTACGATAGAAGAACGGCAGAGGGGATTCAAATCCCAACTGTCGCGCCGTAAATACACGCTCGGTGCCACCGACGAAGAGAACTCCGCCAGGCCTTAGAGCGTGGAAAAACTTTTCGTAAAGTTCGTTCTTTGCTGCGTCGTTAAAGTAGATGACTACATTTCGACACATGATTAAATCGAACCCCCCTTGGAATTTATCGGCCAGTATGTTGCCTTTTTCAAAGGAGCAACTCTTGCGGATTTTCTCGTTGACTTTCCAACCATCTCCCGCCTTGAGCAAGTATTTGACTCGAAGCTCCTCGGGTACACCTCGAACGTCGCTTGCGGAAAGGGCACCCTCACGGGCCTGAGCCAATGCCGTTTCGTCGATATCAGAGCCAAGGATTTGATGGGTTCCAGCGAACTTTTCAGCGAGAATCATTGCCAGTGTGTAAGCCTCTGCACCGTACGAGCATCCCGCACTCCAGCACTTCAGCCGTCGGTTGGTCTGATGGAGCTCGGGCAGGACGGTGTTCTGGAGCTCATTCCACTTCTCCGGGTTTCGGTACATTTCTGAGACATTGATCGCCATCTTGTCCAAGAATTTTCGCAAGTCGGCTGGATGTTTGCCTAGCCGCGCGGCTAGCTCACCAAGATTGGGGAGTTGCCATAACTCCATTGCGCTCTTTATTCGTCGCTGGAGCTGATCTTGTTTGTACTGATTGAAATCGATGCCCGAAAGCCTCTTGAGA
>JBBRHU010000443.1:0-2432 GCA_038222255.1 Fimbriimonadales bacterium
ATGCGGCCGTGAGGAAGTCAGACACATACTGTGCGTGCAGGTGATCGTCATGAACAGCCACGTCAAATTCTGTTATTTCGAGTGGCTTTCCAAACTTCGAGAAGTCGTTCCAGATGTCGAGGACCTTCGATATGGGAGTCAGCGGTAGTCCCATGTGGGCTTGGTCCCCGAGGATGTCGACCTTTGCCCCGCCATCGATCAACTGTTGGACGCGTTTTTTCACCTGCTGATACTGTCCATCACCACTCGCCTGGTTCGCGATGTTGTAGTCGTTATAGGTCAGCAGTAACTTTGGATCAGCTTGTTGCGCGAGTTTGAAGGTGCGCGGAAACTGATCCCAGCCGATCTTGTCCCAAACTTCGGTCTCGGTGGCCGCCTCGTTCACCACATCCCAGGTGTAAACCTTGCCCTTGAATCGTTGGATGGAGCTTGCCACGCGATTCTCGATCGCCTTGATCGTGTCCTCCTTCGACAGGCCCTCAAGCGGCTTTGCCCAGCGGTAAGAACCCCAGACCAGGTTGTGTCCACGAATCTTAATGTTGCGCTCTTCCAGCCAAGGGATTGCCTTTTCCGCATTCACGGTCCAAGCTTCGGGCAGACCCCACTTCATCTCGTTTTCGAACACGACGACGTTGAATAGCCGTTCGACTTCCTTCTGGTATCGAAGGTCGTCCGGTGTTTTGCCGAGCAATCTAGAGGCGACAACTGCGCTGCCAAATCCAAAGGAGTGTCGCGTTTGGTTAAGCTGGATTTTTGCACCAGAAACCGGCTTACCACCCTTGACCAGTTCAATCGTTAGGTCGCCCTTACGGATCTGTTCAATCCTTTTCTCAGCCTCAACTTTCCAACTCTGAGGGTTCGGTTGACCATCAAAAGGATCGATGTTTTCTACGGGCATTTGCTTTGGAGCGATTCCGTGAGTCTCAAGCTTGATCTGTTTGAACTCGAACGTTGCAGGCTTGTGGCCAAGATGAATGCTTAGCTGAGATTCGTTTGGCCCGAAATCTCGACTCGCCTCGCCGACAAGTCGGACCATGCTGTACTCAGGTCCAAAAGTGACGACGCGGCTGATGTCTTTGCCGTTCGGAGGTTGGTTTAGTTCAAAGCAAAGAGTCGCCTTTCCGCGCTCCCTGCTCCTTCCGATCACGGTCAAGACCAGAACTTCGCCCTTCTTGATCGCAGTGCCAATCGGTTGCTGCAGACCCCAATCCCACGCCTGTTGACCCGGCACAGGATCGGTTCGAAGCTGAAGTGTGCCCCCACTGACCTGTATCGGGCTGCGGGTCGCCTTCCAGCCTGTCAACCGTTCGGTGAACGAAGAATTGACGGTGAGAACTCTGACTTGAAGGGGGAGGAAGCTTAGAGCGAGGAAGGCAGCGACCATCTTGATTCGAGCCTACCTCTCTGGCTCGGGCAGAGGTGGACGAATGTTACGCAGCTTGCGACAGGCGAGGCGAAGCCTTACGGGTTGCGAGCTTTGATGACCCGGTTGGTCGCTGCCCAGAACGCCTTTTCTTCGTTGTTGGAAGGCACTGTTTTTGTCGTCAGGATCTCATCCATCCACTTTCGCTCGGGGTGCTGGAGTCCCTTCTTGCCGACTAGCAGAGATGCTCCAAGGACTTGGTCGCCGAAGATGTCAGATTGAAATGCCTTTGTCAGAAACTGGCGTTCGTGAGTATTGAACACTGAAAGTGAAACGCCTTCACTCGAAAAGTCTCTCAGTTCAATAGCAAGCGATTCGGTCTCCTTTCTTGTTGGGGCCAAGAGTCCAACAACTAACCACCTTGGCCCCGAATCAGGTTCAGAGATCAGGCGTTCTTCGATGAGTTGCTTCCAGTGTGTCTCGTCCATCAGCTTGTGATCGACGGCGCTACCTAAGTAGGTCAGCGCGAAGAATGAAGCCATTTCTGAGGCGCCTCGGGCGATTGATTCGAGTTCGGCAACTTCTTCTTTCGTTGCTTTTTTCTCGTGCAATTTTTTGAGAATCTCTCCGGCCCGCCGCAATTCATTCGGCTCTAGGTTCGACTTTCGAAATTCCTCCGGAGACTCACGCGATGTGGTCATTCGAACAATGAGGCGGGTCTGCTGAGGGTCGAGTTGCTCTTTGTCCCCGTAGCTAACCTGGATCCACATGTATTCGCCAGGTGGTTTGATGCGCCGAAACGACCGCCCAAAGACCCCGTGGTTATCGTGAAACCATGAGGTCTTTGGAAAGAGCGTTTCGACCTCTGCTCGGCTGCCGGGAAAGATGTATTCCTCCTCCAGGATTTTCTTGAGATCTCCCTTGGACGAAACCGGCTTTAGCCCAACGAGCGCGGGAACTGGCGCGATGCTGAGGTTAGGAGTGCTCGCACTATGCCCACACCCAAGGAGGCTGGAACACACCGCCACGGCGAGCAAACTCATCCACCAGTTCCCAGCTTTGATCACGA
>JBBRHU010000444.1:0-2418 GCA_038222255.1 Fimbriimonadales bacterium
TAGATGGAAGAGTAGGTGCCCGAGGCGATTCCGGTCAGCATCGCCAGAACGAAGAACTTCAACTCTGGAGTGGTCGTTCCGAAGAAGACCAAGATCAAGAGCGTGACGATTACTGTTCCCGAGGTGTTGATCGATCGAGCAAAACTTTGCGTGATCGATCGGTCCACAAGGTGCGTGAAGCTCTCATGTCCCTCTGGATGCCGCAGGTTTTCACGAATTCGGTCAAAGATAACGATGGTGTCGTGTACCGAGAAGCCGATGATCGTCAACATCGCGGTCAAGAACAGCGCACTGACTTCCCATCCCTCAAAGAATCCGACGACCGCAGCCAGGCCGATGACGACGAAGATGTCGTGAACGAGTGCTCCAATCGCAGACACTCCAAATCGGAGGCCCGCCGCCATTCCGCCGAAGCCGGTCCCGAATCGGATAGCGAGGTAGAAGATGATGAGCGCCGAACTGATAAGGACGCCAAGCAAGGCATTCTTGATCGTCTCCTGTTGCAGAGTAGGACTGATCGAGGAGAACTCGATCGGTTCAGCGTTCTGCAGACCAGCGGCCGTGGCGATGATTTGGAGCCGTTCCTTGTCCGTGGTCGCTGCCTTCAGTTTTTCTGCTTGAGGAACCGTCACGTAGACGCGCTTTCCGCCATCACCAAATTTGACGTTGCTGCCTTTGAATCCGCTCTTTTCAAGCGCCGCAGTGAATACAGCCGGCGAACTCGAAGATTGTGCGACCTTGTAGACCGCTTCAAATCCACCGCTGAACTCAACGTTAAGTTTGAATCCACCGAGGAAGAAGAAGGGAATACACACCGCCACAGTAAGGGCAGAAATGGAGAACCATCTCTTCGCTTTCTCAATCACCTTGAGAGGCTGTGCATCAACAGCAAATCGCTTGCCAAACCAGTTTCGGTTGAGCGCGTACCACTTTTCATTAGTCGCAATGCCAGAGCCAACGAAGAACATCAACAAGGAGCGTGTGACAGTAACGGCAGTGAATAGGGAAATGACGACGCCAATGATCAGCGTGGTCGCGAATCCTTTTACCGGACCCGTTCCAAGCTGAGCTAAGACCAGCGAGGTCAAAATCGTACAGGCGTTCGAGTCGATAATCGCCGGAAGTGCCCGTCGGAAACCGAGTTCGATGGCCGAGTGCAACGAGCGACCCGCGCGCATCTCTTCTTTGAATCGCTCAAAGACAAGGATGTTCGCGTCAACCGCCATGCCGACGGAAAGGATAAATCCTGCGACCGACGCGAGCGAGAATGTAGCGCCGATCGCCTTCAACACCGAAAGGGTGAACAGGACGTACAGGAGCAGCGCGATGAGCGCGACAAATCCAGGGAACGCGTAGTAGGCAACCAGGTAGAGAGCGATTACTCCGAACGCGACGATTCCAGCAGCAACAATCTGCTTGAGCGCTTCGGCACCAATCGTTGGGCTCACCTGAACCGTGCTGAGTTCCTTCAGGTCAACAGGTAGGGCACCCGAGTTAAGGGTGTTAACAAGGGTGGTTACGTACTCAGTTGAGAACTTTCCAGTGATGATTGCGTTGTCGGAAAGAATTGCTCCTCGCTCGACCGCTGCAATGCTCACAACTCGCTTGTCCAAAACCGCCGCGAGCTTTTCACGCTGGTTAAGGGTTCTTCGAGTGAAGTCCTCCATCGCTTTTGGACCCTTTCCTCCAAACAGCAATGAGGGGATATAGGAATCACCCTGCATGAGGGCGGAAGCCTTCACGAGCTCGTCACCCGAAAGAATAAGCTCCCATCCCTTGATGATGCGTTCATACTCTGGAGTGCCGGGCTTGATCTCATTCCCAAGGCCGCCAGTTCTCTGGAACGTGACGACGGGGTCATTCGGATTCTTGCTGTTGATTTCCGTGTACGGGCGATTGGGTGAGAGCTCAGTCGTAAGGTTTCGAGCCCAGTAGAACTCGATTCGAGCACTCTTGCCCATCACATCTTTCGCACGCTGTACGTCTGTAAAGCCTGGAAGTTCAACGATGAATTGGTCTTCGCCCTTTGCTGCAACGAGGGGTTCGGCAACGCCGAGGCCACCCGAAGCTCTTTGCTGAAGAAGCGTTTGTAGGCGTTCTCGGACACCTGAAAGATCCTTTCTCTGGTCAGCATTCAGCTGCGACGTATCCATTTGATAGGTGATACGAACGCCGCCCTTGACATCGAGACCGAGGTTGTAGCTCTTCTTCGAGTAAATCACCCCGGAGATGACTCCGAGGACTACAACAATAAGGAGAAATAAATAGCTCTTAGATCGCAACTTCGAACCTGCCTCCTGGCAACCTACGGAGTATACCGGAGGATGACGGTCGAGCCCACCAGAACGGTACATTCGGGGGAGTTCTCTGCAGTGAAAGCCTTGTGCTTGCCGAATCGCGGTCGATACAATGATTTGT
>JBBRHU010000445.1:0-2364 GCA_038222255.1 Fimbriimonadales bacterium
TAGGTTGGAGTTCAGTCGAGGAAGTCCGAGGTCAGATCCTCGATCAACTCGCAGTCCTCGACCTTCCCGGGATGACGATTGGCCAGCTCTGCCCGGGCGGTCCGCTTGCAGACGAACTAGCTTCTGGCGGTGCAGCGATCGCGGGTCTCGAAGCAATCAAGTCAGCGGGATTGGTACAGGACTACGTCATGGAAGTCTGGCCGTGGACCTCGGAGACTGCAATAAAGATCGTCAAGAATGCCCATGCCACCGGGTTGATCAAGGGCCTCATTTTCTATCTCAATCCCCTCCAGCGATTCGTATCGAATGAACTTTGGGATTTGATCCACGAAATGCAAATTCCGATTGTTGCGATGAGAACCGTGTCGGGGGGGAATGTGCTTCACCTCCGAGATGGCGGTCGCGCTCCAGAATATTTACAGCAGCGAGCAGAGCAAGTGGCCCCGATTTTCGAGCGATCAGGTGTGAGGTCTTGGACCGAATTCTGCGTTCGATTCGCACTTGGCTTTGAACTGGTCCAAGCAACTGTAGGTTCAACGAGCCGACATCCGAACCTTCAGGAATTTATCCTCGCAAGTGCTAATCCTGCCGCTCTTGACCCCGAGATAGTCTCCGAAATCATGGCGATGCAACGCCAGTGGTCGACCGATTTTGATCAATTTGCCGCACCTTGGTCGATGTAAATTTGCAACCATCGGTTGATAACGTTGGAGAATTGTGATAACATACCAACCGGTTGGTCTATTGAGGAATGAAGAACAGTGTAGTTACACACGAAGAATGGCTCGCGGAGAGAAATGAGCTTAGGCTCAAAGAGGAGAGTCTGGACGCACTTTACGATCAGGTAGCCGAGGCACGGCGGAAGCTGCCTTGGGTGCGAATCGACAAGCCGTACGTTTTCGAGTCAGAGACTGGGCTCGTTACTCTAGCTCAGCTCTTTGATGGCCGAAGTCAGCTCGTGATCTACCACTTCATGTATAGCCCCGAATGGGAAGAAGGTTGTCCAGGTTGTTCATTCCTGGTTGACCACCTCGACGGAGCAAACCTGCACTTGAAGCACAGAGACATCTCGCTTGTGGTCGTTTCCCGTGCCTCAATTACGAAGCTAAGCTCCTTCAAGGCTCGAATGGGATGGAAGTTCAACTGGGTGTCGTCGCTCGATAGCGATTTCAACTTCGACTATCAAGCCTCTTATCGGCGTGAGGACCTGGATGCTGGCGACGTCCTCCACAACTTCTACGAGCAAAAGCTTCGCGGAGAAGAGCAACCTGGTCTAAGCGTTTTTTACCGAGACGAGGACGGGAGCATCTATCACACCTACTCGTGCTACGAGCGAGGAGTTGATCCTCTGCTGACCACAACGGGAATCATGGATTTCACGCCGAAAGGGCGAAACGAAGAAAGCCCGCTTAGTTGGGTCCGGTTTCACGACGAGTATTGAGCAACCGCCCGTGCCTCAGCGGGCCGCTGAGGCGCGGACCTTGGCCTAGAACGACTCAAAAATGAGAACGGACTTGGTGTTATCGTCACTAGTGACGTAGACACGGCCATTTTTTCCAAATGCGACGTCGGTCGCCATGTGTCCAAAGCCTCCAACAAGTGAGGTGTCTGCGGCGGGGGCAATTCTTCCGCCCCTTCCAAAGCTCCGGACATATCGGCCGTTCTTATCGAAGACCGAAACACGAGGAGCGATCGGTGGATCGATGTGCGGTTCCTCGCAAAGCCAGGCACTTCCTGAACTGTCGATGCGCACGTTTCGGGCTTGTTCGTTCAAAACGACCCCGCCTAGTGATGGACTGTGTCCGGCCGCGATCACAGTCCTCGTCTTGAGGTCAGGTGCAAAGCGGACCAACCCTTCCTTACATGCAACCCACAGCCTTCCTTCAGAGTCGACGTCGAAGCCTGCGTATCCTTCGAAGTATGCTCCGCCATTGTCGCAGGACAGTAGCTTCTGTGCACCGACATACTTGTGAATAGCACTCGAGTGCTCGACCCAAAGGTTGCCGTCCCGGTCGAACCTAGTGGCGTGAACCCAGTTTCCAAAACCTTCCTCACCAGCAGGGAATTTCCCAAGCGGCATGCCCGAAGCGGAGAATTTTAGCACCCCGTTCGAATTCAACGGCGTCACTGTCCACTCGTCGGTCTTGGGATTCACAGAGTGGTAGATAAACGGCTGTTCACCGACAGTGTAAATGACTTTCTGATTGCCACCATCAGCGTCAAAACTGAACAGATTAGGCGTGTTTCCAGCGGAGATGAGAAGCGTTCCGTCCTTCGCGACGTGAATCGATTTTGGTGACATCGACGTTCCCGTGCTTCCGAATGATTTGACAAAGCGCATTCCGGACAGAGCAAATTGCACGT
>JBBRHU010000446.1:0-2295 GCA_038222255.1 Fimbriimonadales bacterium
GAGTCTTCGCGATTGTCTACGTTTTTAGCGCAGCCAACAACCTCAAAACGCTCCACTGGATGCTTGACAAGGCCACCCCACTCGGCCCAGTTGCGCTCGTCATTCTCTTCCTCCCCGAGCTTCGCCAAGCGATTGAAGGCATGGGCAAGCTTGGGTTCCGACTCCAGCACTTTGGCGAATCAAATGGAGACCGACTCGAAACGCACACGATTGAAGAGATCGTCAGTGCGGTATCAGAGTTGGCGGTCGACAGAACTGGCGCACTCATTGTCATCGAGAAGGGCATTCAGCTTGATGAAATTGTCACGACGGGCGTTCAACTTGGAGCGAAGGTCTCTTGCCCCCTCCTTAGCGCCATCTTCTTCGACCAGAATCCCCTCCATGACGGAGCTGCAATCATTCGAGGAGATACCGTTGTCGCGGCCGCCTGTCGGCTCCCTCTGAGCGAGTCTTCGAGAATTGATTCACACGTCCACATGCGCCATCGCGCGGCGGTTGGAATTTCGGAAGCAGTAGATTGCCTGGTCATCGTGGTGAGTGAGGAGCGGGGCACAATTAGCATTGCAGACGCAGGCGCCTTGATTCGGCTGAACACCCCGAGTGAGCTTCGAGAACGGCTCCACAAGGAACTGAGCTATGCAGTCCAAAAGCGGAGCTTCGAGGATCTGCGCAAGATTCGTTTGAGAAGGTCGAAAGAAGAGGTGACGCCCTGAGCCAGAAGTTCAACCTTCCCATCCTCATCGCGTCGATCAGTGTTGCAGTCGTGCTTTGGGTTGGGCAATCGAAAACCGACGAAATCCCTCGCCAGTTGATGATTCAAGTCTCGCCGATCGGCCTTAAGCCGAAGACCCTTGTCGTCACGTCTATGGACACCACGATGCGGATCAGCCTGAAGGGCTCAGAAGAAAAACTGAACAAGGTTCGTAAAAACCTGGAAGCCTACGTCGACCTGGCCCGTGCTGATGTCGGAACAAATCGCTACTCGGTGCTCTTGCCTGAGGACATCGTTGGACTGACTGACGGCCGACCCATCTTTGCGAAGGTGACACTGGAGCGTTATGTCGAGCGCACTGTTCCTGTAGACATTGAAGGCATTGGCACTCTGAAAGACAAGACACAATCCCTCGGCGGAACGCTTGAAGCAGACCCAAATATGGTCGCCGTTGCGGGTGCTCAATCGCAGGTTGAGCAGGTCGCAAAGGGTGTGGCGAGGCTAAACCTTGGCGAGCTAGACACTAAGGAGAGCAAGCCGATCCCCCTTCAGGTGTTCTTGGTGGATCGCGATGACAACCGCGTCATGCCACGGGGCGACGAAACCCTCGTCGTTAGGCCGCCGCTCGTCTATGTCGTACCTCGATTTGTTTCGGCACCATCGCTTCGAACGCTGGTTGTTGTTCCCAAGTTCACCGGGAGCCCGAAGGCTGGCTATTTGCCCAACGGCTATACCATAGACCCTGCACAGGTAGAAGTCCGTGGCAAGAGCCTCGATGTTGCGCGGATCACTGTGATCGATACCGAGCCCATCGACGTTTCTGGAATAGAGGCATCGAAAGAGTTCGTCGTGAAGCTTCGCGTTCCACCTGGGCTCCAGCTCCAGCGAAAAACGCTTACCGTTAAGGTCCGTTACGACATCCGCGCCGATGTGAATACTCCGCCTGTGAACAAGTCTTGACAGATATTCGGCCCATCCGCGAATCCGAGGGAGAAGTCTTTCTGCGACTCCTTTGCGATTCCTTCAAACTTGACTTTGAACGGGCTTACTCGGTCTTTTTTGAAGAGCCGATGTACGACCTCGGAAGGAAGTGGGCACTGTTCGAAGGCTCCGACCTCGTTTCGATTCTCACGACGACCCCGCTCCACTTTGGCTGGGGACGTGCCATAGGGATTGCTGGAGTCGCCACTCGGCCCGACCGTCGACAAGAGGGCCACGCCGCTCGGTTGATCCAAAGAGTCTTGCGAGACTCAGAACGGGCGGGAGAGGGTCCGGCCCTGCTGTTCGCCGTCGATGAACGTCTGTATGAGACCCTCGGCTTCGAAAAAATCGACCGAGTCATCCGCGCCCGGGCCACCACCGATCCCCTCGCGACCCGTGGAAGATCTCTAAACCACCCCGAAGTCCGAGCAGTGTACGACTCCTGGTCACAAAGGCACCCCGACCGACTGCGAAGAGACGATCAACGCTGGCGCTACTGGCAATATCAACTCCGCCTGTCGGAAGCTTTCGGCAGTGGCTACCTCTGTACCGAAAACCAGGTGATGCGCGAAGCCATCTTCCCCTCCCCAGTCCCGGCCCTG
>JBBRHU010000447.1:0-2244 GCA_038222255.1 Fimbriimonadales bacterium
GATCAACCCAATCAGCCTCCTGAACAAGGCGGTCGGTCAGAGGATAAAGTTCACTCGCACCATTGGAGGCGTGGTAGAGACCATTGCCGGAATACTTCTCAGCCCGCCAAGTGGAGTGAACGCTTCGGGCGGGGATCGTAGCTACGTTGGACTCGTCATGCGGGCCGACAACGGCGAGATTATTCTCGATCCTATCGGGGAAGTCGAGGTGGCATCGATTCCAAAAGCTCTCCGAAGCAAACCGACGCTCGTTTGGGATTTAGCGGCAGAGGCGAGTGGCAAAACGAACGTAGAACTCAGCTACATCACAATGGGGATGAGTTGGAATGCTGACTACGTCCTAACGCTTGACGGCAAAGGCTTTGCTGATCTCCAGGGCTGGGTTTCAATGAATAACACGGCTGGAGCGGAATTTCGCGAGGCCAAACTCAAACTGCTCGCGGGTGAAGTGAATCAGGTCAAAACCCCCGTTGTTCCACTTCCAATGTTGTCGAGCAACTTGGCAGTGTTCGACGCTAAGCGTCGGGACCTTGGCTTCAAAGAGGAGGGCCTCTTCGAATATCACCTGTACACTTTGCAGCGTCCCGCGACTCTCGCCAACAATGAGACGAAGCAGCTTTCACTCCTTGAAGGTCACAATGTCAAAGTTCGGAAGAGGTTGATTTTAGATTCGATGGCTGGCTACACCAGCTACTATCCAAACGCCCAAGCTATCGGAATTGGGAATGTAAAGCCGACGGTTAAGATCGAATTCTTGAACGAGGAAGAAAATAACCTCGGCATGCCAATGCCGAAGGGGCGAGTTCGAGTGTTTCAGCGAGACCAGGCTGGTTCAGTGCAGATGCTCGGAGTGGATCAGATTGAACACACACCAAAAAAGGAACGACTCTCTCTCACGGTTGGCAAAAGTTTTGACGTCGTGGGGACAAGGAAGCGAACGGACTTTAAGGCAATTAACTCCGTTCACACCGTAGAGTCCTTCTCGATTGAGGTGAGAAACCGAAAGGATGTCCCCGAGACGGTCGAGATATTCGAGCGACATTGGGGCGACTGGAAAGTGATCGAGAAGAGTCAAGCTTTCACGAAAGAAGACTCGCAGACAATCGCCTTCAAGTTAGAACTGAAAGCAGGTGAAGTAAGAACCGTCACTTACACCGTTGAAACCGTCTGGTAGCCGAAAGGGCTACCAGAAACAGTTAAGAGCGCCGGACGGGCATCGGTTCGAGGAGCATTTCTTTGGTGTAAATGAACTCCTCGCGCTTGTAATTCGCAAGCTCGAAGTCTTTTCGGAGCACAATCGCCCCCGTCGGGCAAGCTTCTTGGCAATAGCCACAGAAAATGCATCGAAGCATGTTGATCTCGTAGCGAGCAGCGTATCGCTCGCCCGGTGAGAACCGCTCATCGTCGGTGTTCTCAGCCGCTTGAACGTAAATGCAGCGTGCCGGGCAGGCGCCCGCGCAGAGAGAACAACCAATGCAACGCTCGAGACCGCTTTCGTAGCGGGTGAGCACGTGGCGCCATCGCGTGCGGGGATATTGTTCTCGCACTTCCTCAGGATATTGAAAGGTGACCTTGGCGTGGCGCAACCGCTTTTGTGTGATCCCGAATCCTGCGAGGATTGGTTTGGCAACTTTTTCCCAAATCGGCATCTTAGGCCTCCACCACTTCCTGTTGTCGCGGAGTCAACTCGATGAGCTTGAGGTCGGCAAAGCTGCGGACCTTTCCTCCGCGCTTGATCTTATCTTGGAGCTTCAGAATGCCGTAGATCAGGGCATCAGGCGACGGCGGGCAACCCGGGACGTAGACATCAACCGGAACAATCTGGTCAGCGCCTTGAACGATCGCGTAGTTGTTGTAAACGCCACCGGACGAAGCGCACGCTCCCATCGAGATCACCCACTTGGGCTCGGGCATTTGGTCGTAAATCTGTCGAAGGACTGGAGCCATCTTTTTGCTCACTCGTCCAGCGATGATCATGACGTCTGCCTGGCGAGGCGTTGCACGAAAGGCTTCGCTTCCGAACCGTGCAAGATCAAACCTGGCCGCTGCCGTGCTCATCATTTCGATGGCGCAGCACGCGAGCCCAAACGTGAGGGGCCACAGAGAGTTCGCTCGGACCTGGTTCAGCAGGGTCTCCGCGCTCGTCAGGATCACGTTTCCACCCTTCTGGATATCACCCAGAACCGGCGTCGAACTATCGTGTAGAACGATTGTCTCCACTCGCTTCGGCATAGTCTGAATTAT
>JBBRHU010000448.1:0-2169 GCA_038222255.1 Fimbriimonadales bacterium
AATGATTGCCTGGCAACCTAACGACCGCATTGCCCAAACATTTGCCCGGTAGTTGATCATGTGGGGCGGAATGGTATGGTTTCTTCCGTGCCTCGGGAGAAATGCTACCGAGCGTCCCGCATGCTTGGCCAGAAAGACCGAATCACTTGGCGCCCCATAGGGAGTGTCGACTTTGACCTCGCGTACGTCGTCAAGGAGGCTGTAAAAACCGGACCCTCCGAACACACCAACTTCTGCGCGTTGTTCCATTTGCTAAGCAGTTAGTTTAGACTGAATTTAGTGATGGAGGAGGCCAGGGCCTCAAGGAGCTTGTCCACACGCGCCCCCTTTCGAAGCGCTACGTCTGCCTGAAGCGGAATGATTCGCTTCTGCTGGATCGCCTTTAGACTTGCCAACCGCGTGTCTTTTAAGAGCGCATCAGGGGAACCCGCAGTAACGATGATGTCTGGCTTTGAAGTGATCAAGAACTCGACGTTGACCGGAGTAAAGCGATCAGATTCACTACCGACGAACTCGCAACCGAGCTGAGTCATTACATCGCCGAGGAACGACTTCTTCCCAGAAATGTAGTGCTCGCCAGAATCCGACGGCATGATCACTGCCACTTTCGGCTTCGAAGTGCCGATCATCGCCCGGCCCTGGTCGAGCGCGTTGTCGATCTTATCGACGTACTTCGAATAAGATTTCTCGTTGTGCGTGTCTCGGCCGATGACGAACAGCTCATCTCGAAAAGCAGCAATCGTATTCGCCTTGGCCTCAAACACGGGAATGCCGAGCGCTTTGATCTTCTCGATATCTTGCTCGTTGTAGAGCGATGTGTCGTACATCAGCAGATCGGGCTTGATTTTCGTGATGGCCTCGTAATCCGGCTTGACGCTTGCTACGATCGGAAACTGGCTCATTAAGGTCGGTGGGTAGTTACACGCGCTTGTGCGACCTTTCAGGAGGTCGGTTCCAGCAATCGCAGCTAGCAACTCCGTGGTGCTTGGGCTCAAACTGACGACCTTCGTAAGGGTTTGGCTCTGCCTCACTCCGCCCCGCCGAACGGCTTCACCCTGGCAGCCAATGAGGGCAACCACGGCAAGGATCAAGAAAACGACATACCGAGAACGCATCAATCGTAATTGTGGCCGATTCTCGCACCTCTGACGGGGCTTCGCTCTTGGGCTTGTTGAGGGTGGGTTTTGGCGGGGTATCATATCGTGGTTCGCAGGGGTGTAGCTCAGTTGGTAGAGCGTCGGTCTCCAAAACCGTAGGTCGCGGGTTCAAATCCTGTCGCCCCTGCCATTAAAAGTTCAGGGATGTAGCTTTTCCGCAACCGCGACGAGACTTTCAGTCGACCGGTTCCCGATTAGGAAGAACGTTCTGCCGTTCATTCTCCACCGTACGCATCCGCCGATTCCCATCCCAGTGTGCAAGTAGACGTTAGAGCCTTCAACCGGCTCCATGCCATCGACAGCAAGGTCAACGTCTGTAAGTAGGAGGGAGAGCGTTCCGGCGTTGTCTTCCAGCAACAACTTCTTAGCAGGAAATCCGGCGATATCTCCAATTTCGAGGCCTTTGACTCGAATGTTGTTCGCGTTGATGACTGATCGTGCTTCGCCTAGGATCTCGGCGACCCAATCTCCCTGAGCGCGGTCCTTACTTGAGGGCGCAATGCTCGGGCCAAGGCTCGCAGCATTCTGCATGAAAGCAGCTGAATCCACGTGAGATCCACCGTTCATCCGGTTCACCATGCCGCCACCAATAATGCTGATGAAGAGGACGCCGCAAATTCCCCAAGCGTATCGTGCGATGAATCGGTCTGCTTTTGTCGTCCGCTCAAGCTCGTGGAGTCGGCCACAGCAGTGCTCCCAAGTCTTCTCGCAGTGAATTTCTGCTGCGTTGGTTCGCGTAAAGTTTTTCAGCGATTCTATGCTGACGACGGCGCTGCGGCACTCGCAAGATTGTTCAACGAGAGCTTGGCAGTTTGCCTTCTCTTGGGTTGATAGCTCGCCATCAACGTATGCGTGCCAAATATCTGGTTCTGTCATTGCAAGTCCTCTTTTCGCACGTAACCCTGGGTCAGAGCATATTCTTCTAGGTTTCGTCGCAGCATGGCTCGTCCACGAGCGATTCTCGATCTGACGGTTCCGATTGGAACACCGACCGCATCCGCGATCTCTTGAT
>JBBRHU010000449.1:0-2161 GCA_038222255.1 Fimbriimonadales bacterium
GGATTCCAGCGTGAACAAGTGCTTCGTTGATGGACTTATACGCGTCTCCGTTTGAAGTGTATTTGCCCACGGCCGCGATGGTGACCTTGTGCTCGGGAGCTTTGAGAACATTGACCAGGGCACGCCACTCAGCATCCTTGACTTCTCGCGGTTCAAGGCCAAGTCGCTTGGAGACAAAGTCGCCGAGTCCCGCGGATTCGTACATCAGCGGCACGTCGTATATCGTCTCCGCATTCCGAGACTCGATGACTGCTTCAGGGGATACGCCACAGAACAAAGAAATCTTGGCGCGAACCTCTGCCGAGAGGTCTACCTCAGTGCGGCAAACGAGGACATCGGGCGAGATGCCAATTTCGCGGAGCTTGATGACGGAGTGCTGGGTTGGTTTGGTCTTAACCTCCGACCACGGGCCAACAGTTGGAACCAAAGTGACATGGACGTAAAGGGTGTTTTCGTGTCCGACGTCAGCGCGCATTTGCCGAATCGCTTCGAGGAACGGGAGCGATTCAATGTCTCCGACTGTGCCGCCAATTTCAGCGATCACCACAGCGGCTTCTTGTTGCTTGGCCAGATCGATGATTGACTGCTTGATCTGGTTCGTCACGTGGGGAATGACCTGGACCGTGCCACCGAGATAGTCGCCATTTCGTTCGGCAGCAATGACAGAACTGTAGACCTTACCGGTGGTGACGGACGAACCAGCGGAACAGTTGACGTCGATGAAACGCTCGTAGTGTCCCAGGTCGAGGTCTGTTTCTGCACCATCTTCGGTAACAAAAACCTCACCGTGTTGGTAAGGGTTCATCGTCCCTGCATCGACGTTGATATACGGGTCGAGTTTCAGCGGAGCGACCGTAAAGCCGCGATTGCGGAGGAGTCGACCGAGGCTCGCGGTGGTGATTCCTTTTCCAATAGAGCTTACAACGCCCCCAGTTACAAAGATATATTTCGCCACGGTAGTTCTCCCCACAAAAACCCGTGGTCACTCACGAACATATTCGCGAAAGAATAACCGGGGGGTTTTGAGAATTATATCCATGATCACTTCCCTTAACCGACCTTATTCCCCAATTATGCGTCTTGTCGTTTTGGAGGAGAGTTGATACAATGGGGGTAGACATGGTTTGGCCGTATTATGCACAGGCGCAAGATACGGGAAGCATCCTTTTGGTTGTATTCCTCATCGTCGTTGCACTAGGTGCTGCCGGGGGGATGCTTTACCTCAAAAAGAAGGCGCCGCCGGCTCCACCTGCACCTGAGCCATCGAAAGAAGTACCGATCTGGCGACAGGGGACGGCCCCGGTCAACACTTCGGCGAAATCCCGACCGGTGGCACCAGTGACTGAGCCACGCTCTTCCGCAAGAGCGAGCCACCACGAGGCTGCCCCCGCACCAGTTTCTGCTGGAGGAAGTGCTGCAGCGGCCGCTCGAGCCCAGATAAAAGCGCAGATCGCCTCAGGGCAGAAGTTGACGAACGAAGTGAATCCTGAGCAAGCTCCGGTCGAGCTACCTTCAGTCGCTCCTCTTGATTCGTCCATCTCGGCTTCAGAAGTTCTACATGAGGCGACGCATCTTCGGGAGTCGAATCACCGAGAAATCGCCCTTCAGAAACTACGTGCGTTTTTGATCCGAGATCCCGGTGAAGCCGCTGTTCTTGAGTTGATCGGTGATATTTTGCTTGACCTCAAGGATTACTATAATTCGAGCGAATCTTATCGTGAAAGTGCTCGGGCGCATCCAAGCGGGCGTGTCTACGACAAGCTCGGCAAAGTTTACGAAACGATGGGGGACATGCCCTCAGCGATCTCGGCTTATCGGTCAGCAACTATTGCGGACCCAACCGACTTCAAGGCGTTTAATAACCTTGGTGGGCTCTTGGCTGAGACAGGTGACATTGCTGGGGGCGTTTCTGCCTTTAGGCGGGCGGTCCAGCTAAATCCGACCGATTCGGCGGCGAAGGAGAACCTCGCGATTGCAGAGGAAATGCTCCGAGATCCCACAGAAGGCGCCACCGCCTAATTAGAATTCGGTTCGAGCGGTAGACTCTTAGGTCCATGGACTACCGGAGAACCTATATCCGCGATCTGTTTTTGGCGCAGCCGGGAACAAGCGTTTCCGCTTACGGCTGGATCAAAACGCGACGGGACAGCAAGGGACTGTC
>JBBRHU010000450.1:0-2115 GCA_038222255.1 Fimbriimonadales bacterium
TCAGTCCGGAGATGAGGACTACGAATCCCGGGAGGTCCTTGTTTTCGGTTCCCAGCCCATAGCTTAGCCACGAACCCATCGAAGGGCGGCCGGGAATCTGGAACCCGGTGTTCATGAAGAGCTGCGCGGGGGCGTGGTTGAACTGGTCGGTGTGCATTGACCGGATGACGGCGACGTCGTCAACGATCTCCTTGAAATGGGGGAGGAGCTCTGAAACCCACTGCCCGCTCTTTCCGACCTGCTCAAACTTGTGAGGCGAGCCAAGGAGCTTTGGTGTGCCCTTGATGAACGCGAACCGTTCACCCTTGACGATCTCCTCTGGAATTGCCTGGCCGTTATATTGGATCAGCTTCGGTTTGGGGTCAAACATGTCGAGCTGACTTGGTGCGCCCGCCATGAAGAGACAGATGACGTTCTTTGCCTTCGGCGCGAAGTGGGTTCCCCTTGCAGCGACCTGACGAACGATGGAATCAGCAAGAACCGATTCATTCAGGAGGCCACTCAGCGCAACCGAGCCGATGCCATAGCCCATCGTTTTGAAAAACGTACGGCGCGTCATTTGGTGGAGTTCGTTCGGTTCCATAGAATTTAGCCTTTTGTGATGGTCTCGTCGAGGTTGAGCAGAACGTTGGCGATGACGGCCATCGCGGCAAAGTCGGGATCACCACCGATCATTTTCGCGGCGTCAGGATTCGCAACATACTTCTTCTTCGTCGCGGTGTAGAGGTTGTAGAGTCGGTCTATTTCACCACCCACGGGTCGACGAGAGGTACATGCGCGGAAGCCATATTGGATTCCCGGCACCACTCCGCCTTGCCCTTGCATCTTCTTCGCGAGTGCCCGCGCTGCGATGAAGAACGCTTCGTCGTTCATCAGCGCAAGGGCCTGAAGCGGCGTGTTCGTCCGAATTCGGCGAATCGTACACGACTCGCGACTTCCTGCGTCTAAGGTCATGAATGAAGGATAGGGTGAGGTTCGCTTCCAGAAGGTATACAGACCTCGCCTAAAGGCATCCTCCCCCTTACTCGCTTGCCACTGGTCGCCGCTGTAAGGACTGTCCCAAATGCCAGCGGGCTGATACGGCATCACACTCGGGCCACCGACCTTTGCACTAAGCAAACCGGAGGCGGCGAGGGCGGTATCTCGGATCATCTCGGCCTCCATTCTGAATCTTGGAGCATGTGTGAGATAGACGTTTTGTGGATCAAGCTCTCGCATCTTCGGCGAGATCGTCGAGCTTTGTCGGTACGTGCGCGACATCACAATCAGCTTGTGCATCTGCTTGAGATTCCAGCCGTTCTCCATGAACTCGATTGCTAGCCAGTCGAGAAGTTCCGGGTGAGTTGGCTTTGAGCCTTGAGTGCCGAAGTCTTCGAGCGTTTCGACAATCCCGCGGCCGAAATACTGCTCCCAAACTCGATTCATCGTTACGCGAGCGGTGAGCGGGTTTTCTTTTGAAACCAGCCATTGCGCCAATCCCAAGCGATTCCTTGGTTGACTTGGATCGCGGGCAGGAAGGATTCCGGGGGTACCTGCCGCAACCTCTTCCCCTTTGTTAAGGAATGAGCCCTTGATGCGGATGAAGGTCTTGGGAAGCTCAACGCCCTTCTTTTCTTCCATGACGAGCGTTGTCGGGCCAATCACTGATTCGATCTGAGCTTTGAGCTTCTTAACCTCGGCAGTAGCCTTCTTTTTGTCGTCATCCGACAGGGCTGAGTCTTTCGATTTTCGTGCCCATTCCGCCATCTGCTGAGCCAGTTCAGCCCGTCGGGCAGCGGTCTTTTCGTTGGGTAGCTCCACCGTTGGTTCGGTGGTCGGCTCCCAGTAGGCGAGCATCCGGTAGAAGTCGGACTGCTTGAAGGGATCGTATTTGTGGTCGTGGCACTGCGCACATCCGAGCGTAGAACCGAGCCACACAGAGCTTGTCGTTGCGACCCGATCGACGAGCGTTAGCCAGCGCGCTTCATCTGGATCAACTCCGCCTTCCTCGTTAAGCATCGTGTTCCGGTGGAATCCAGTCGCGACCTTTTGCGCAACCGTCACGTTCGGCATGAGGTCTCCGCCGATCTGCTCCAACGTAAAGCGATCAAACGGCATGTTGTCGTTAAATGCGTT
>JBBRHU010000451.1:0-2039 GCA_038222255.1 Fimbriimonadales bacterium
TGAACATCGGCCTTGCCTTCTTCAACCTGATCCCCTTTGGGGTTCTTGACGGGCATTGGATCGTTGGCACGTTTCTTCCAGAGAAACAACGATTCTATTGGTACAAATTCAACCACAGCTATGGGGTGTTCGTCTTCATCGGATTGATCTTGTTCTCACAGTCGGTGCGGGGAACGCATCCTGAATTCGACCTGCTTGGCCACTACTATCGGATCGTTGTCAGTCCGGTTGTCGGGTTCTTCACCAAGTTCCTAATATGAGTAACGAATCTAAACGAATTTTAAGCGGCATGCGATCAACGAACCCGAAGCTCCACATCGGGAACTACGAGGGAGCGCTTCGCAACTGGGTAGACCTGCAGGGTGAGGGCTACCAGATGTTTTGCATGGTGGCTGATCTACACGCCCTGACCACGATGTACGAGAACCCGCGTGAAGTCAGCTCCAACGCCCGCGAGGTTGCAAAGGACTTCATCGCCGCCGGAATCGATCCAAAGATCAGCACTCTTTTCATTCAGTCCCATGTGCCAGAGCACGCTGAGTTTCACCTGCTGCTGTCGATGATCACCCCGCTTGGCTGGCTTGAGCGCGTTCCAACTTATAAGGAAAAGCAAGCTGACCTTGGCGCGGCTGAGCGTGAGCCGTACGGCCTTCTTGGCTACCCAGTGCTACAGACCGTCGACATCTTGCTATACAAGCCCTACGGTGTCCCTGTCGGCCGTGATCAGGCGCCTCACTTAGAGATCGGGAACGATATCGCCGTGAGATTCAACCGATTGTATGGGAAGGAAGTCTTCCAGCCCTATAAATACCTGATCCCACAAGATGAGAATAGAGCCAAGCTCCCCGGGCTGGATATGAGAAAGATGTCGAAGTCGTACGACAACTGCATCTATCTCAGCGACACCGAGGATGAGACGGCGCGGCGAATAAAGGGTGCGTACACGACTCCGAGCAAGGCGCGAATGACCGATCCGGGGATCCCAGAAGGTTGCGCGGTCTGCCAATATTTGAAGCTCTATTCACCGAATTGGGAAACTCAGTGGGAAGAAGACCGCCGAGGCGAACGCGGCTGCATGAAGAACAAGCAAGAGTGCATTGAGGTCGTGAATGAGATGCTTCGACCCATGCGAGAGCGACGCAAACAACTTGATGATGGAACGATTGAAGAAATCTTGAGGGACGGAGCAGTCCGAGCACGTGAATTTGCCTCGAAGACTCTCGCAGAAGTAAAGGAGGCGATGGGCCTTTGGTAAAGGCTGTCATCTTCGACCTCGACGATACACTCTGTGGTTACTGGGACGCTTCAAAAGCGGGCCTGCGTGCTACATTTGAGCAGCATCCGGTGGAGGGCCAATCGGTTGACACAATGGTCCATCACTGGGCACGAGCCTTTCGTGAGTTTGCACCTTCACTCAAGCACACAGGCTGGTTCGACACGTACTTGTCGCAAGGTGAACCCACCAGAACCGAGCAAATGCGCCTCACGCTGGCAAGCATTGGCATCGAAAATGCGGCCCTGGCTGCGGCGCTCAGCGAGAGCTACTTGATTGAAAGGGATCGACGTTTGCGGCTGTTTGACGACGCGATCCAGGTACTAGATTGGATGCACATTCGATTTCCGCTCGGTCTTATGACAAACGGTCCCGCAGACATTCAGCGAATGGAGATTCAATCGCTTGGCATCGGCCACTATTTTGGGATCGTCCTTATCGAGGGAGAACTCAGAATTGGCAAGCCTCACGCCGAGCCCTTTAATCGGGCACTTGAGTTTGCCCATGCGCGACCTGAAGAGATGCTTATGGTTGGCAACAGCTACGGGCACGACATTCGTCCAGCAATCGAATTCGGCTGGCAGGCGGCTTGGATTCGCCGCCCGTCCGACGTCCCACCGAGCGGAGCTGGCGAAGAGTCGAAGCCTGAAGAAAGGCCGGCGGACGGACCACGCCCGACTTACGAGATCAGCTCGCTCAGCGAACTGATCCCGATCTTATCGTAGGCGCTTACTTGACAGCTACCGGACGCTGACGGTTGGGGGAG
>JBBRHU010000452.1:0-2033 GCA_038222255.1 Fimbriimonadales bacterium
TTCCTTGTTGCCTCACCCGCCAGGCAGCGAGCAATGAAAGAGGAGCAGCTAGGGCCTCTTTTTGAAATGGTGTGCTTCGGCCTTTCGATGATCTCCGCTTGCTTTTTGATCGTGTTCCTATTTGGAATCACCACCCCCGCAAAAGCATTAATGGAGTGGTTCCCCCATCGTCACGAAATCAGCCTCTTTTCTCAGATCGGCCTTGGTCTGTCGCTCCTATCGCTTGTTTTGCTCACCGGAGTGATGCCGCTTTGGTCATTCGTTCGACGGCATAGCACGCCCTGGGTTTTCGCACAAGGATTCAAGATTTTCGCGCGGACGATGATGTGGGTCGGCATCACATCGGCAGTCATCGCGACGCCGATTAGTTTGGCGATGGAAAAACAAACTCGTGAAGTCCTCGACAAACTGCTCCGAAACGAGCCAATCTACTACTTACTGAAATGACACCTGAGACAGAAGCGATCGTTGATGGAATAGTTGAACAGCGACGCGCCCTTTTGGATCGCCTCCGGTCTCGTCCGCGTGGACTCTCCTGGTGTGAACAGCACACCGTCCTGATGGATGAAGTGCTTTCGGTGCTCCACAAAGAGATCTTTTCTGACCCGAATTTGCCTGCAGTGGCAATCATCGCAACTGGAGGATATGGACGACGAGAGCTTTGTCCATTCTCCGACATCGACCTAACTGTCGTTCCCGAAGATGAAACTTCGAGCGAGCTTGACACGGCGATACGGCAATTGTTCAAGGCGATGCATCTGGTGTTCAGCACAAAGATGCGACTGACAGTTGGCTACGCGTATCGTTTGATTGCAGATGCTCCGGGCATCGATGCAAAGACCAGAACGGGCCTGCTTGATATGCGCCTCATCGCCGGGTCGTATGACCTCTTCCGGCGACTTGAGCGTGCGCTCGAAGAGAGTTTCTCGGCTGGAGAGTTCGTGCTTGCAAAGATTCGTGAGCGCGAGGCGATGTACGAGAAGTTCCACGACACACCTCTGGTGGTTGAGCCGAACTTGAAGGAGGGTGCCGGCGGGCTCCGCGATTTTCATTGCGCTAACTGGCTCCGCGCTGCCACAAGCGAGCGAACGGTGCGACCGCCCGCTGCCTACGACGAGATTGTTCGAGTGCGAAACCTCCTGCACCTTGTTGCCGGAAAGCCGCTCGATCAACTCAGTCGGGGTCGACAACAAGAGGTTGCCGAAATGCTCGGGCAGACCCGGGAGGTGATGATGAGCGCCTTTACCAGCTCAGCAGAAAAGGTCCACCAGTATTATCTTCGCGCGAAAGAGCGTATTCACGAAGCACGATTTGAGCTTGCCCAAGGGGTGATTTCGGTCCAGGGCGAGGCGCGCGTGATTGGAAAAATTGACGCGGGACGAGTTGGCATCGGCATCGCAGTCGCAACGAAGCTAGGTTTGAAGGTCTCGAATCTTCCGGTCGCGCCGCCCTCCTCCGTCGATGGCCCGGCGGCAATCTTCGCACTCTCAACTGGCGAGGCGACGATTCGAAATCTTGACCAATGTGGGCTGCTGAGCTATCTTTTGCCAGAACTGACAGCTTGTCGAAACGTACTCCCGGAAGACACTGTCCACGCTTACACCGTCTTCGAACACACATTGCGAGCGGTACGAAACCTAGATCAAATCCCAGACGAGGGATTCCTGGCCGAAGCCCGTGACTCACTGATTGACCTTGAGCAGCTGTACGCAGCCACCCTGCTCCATGATGTTGGTCGCCTCTACGGAGAGCTTGGGCACGAGAATATTGGGGCCGAGATTGCCTCAAGTCGTTGTATTGAGTGGTCGCTCTCTGAAGACCTGCGCAAGAATATTGTCTGGCTGATCGAGAACCACCTCGAAATGAGCCGATTCATAAGATCTCGAGACCTTCAGAATCCAGCAACGATTGAGGAGTTTGCGCAATTCGTGGGGGATATCGACCGCCTGCGGCAACTGACATTGCTCACTTACGCCGATATCAAGGCCGTGAGCGAGACCACGCTGACCCCAGCCCTTCTCGGTTTCCTTCGG
>JBBRHU010000453.1:0-2000 GCA_038222255.1 Fimbriimonadales bacterium
CATGAACACTTTACGCCGATATTCGGCGCACGAATCGATCGAAACTTTAGAGCACTCGCAAGACGCGAGACAAACGGAATTTTCTGGTTTTGGATCGGAGTTCATTCCGACTACGACAGGATGTTGAAAGGCTTCGCAAAATAGGGTTGACCTATCAGACAGTACTCGTCGAAGATTCGTGCGTTCGGGTAACACAGTTGGTATGGCCCCTGCACCGACTCAACTCCCGATGCGCTTGACAGACCTAACGAATCTCGTTGAGATTCCACTCGCGCCTGGCTACGTCGTCCGAGAATTCCGGGTGGGCGAGGAGGAGGCATTGGCGAAGTGCATGTTGGAAGCGGACGGGCCGGGTTGGGACGCCGAGCGAGTGAAGCGGGAGATCACCGAGGCTGGGTTTGTGTTGAAGACCTTTGTCGTAGTCTTTGGCAGCGAGGTCGTCGCAACAACCTCCGCCGCGCACCACGAACGCCGATTTCCCGATATCGGCTACATTCACTGGGTCGCCACTCGCCCAGATCACCAAGGAAAGAAGCTCGGGTCGATCGCAACTTTGGCCGCCCTTGAGGAGTTTGTGGATCACGGCTTCACGGAGTCGATCCTCGAAACCGACTCGTTCCGAGTTCCCGCGATCGTGTCGTACCTCCGACTAGGATTTCGACCGACCGCGGTTGACGATTCCCACGAGTCACGGTGGGAAGAGTTCTTTTTAGAGCACCCTACTCTAAGACCCTGATCTTGGCTGCTTTACCAACCGGAAGTGTAAATCCGGTGTAGCCACCTTCGATCTCAAGCCGGCGAGTGCGTGTGCCGAGGGTGACCTCCGCTTTCTTCACGTTGGCGGGTAGCTTCATTCGGCAGATCCCGTCGCCGGCCTTCGAACGTATTTCGGCGTCTTTCAGTTTGCCGGCTTCCCATCGAAGGTCCACTTCGTAGCCCCCTCGAGCGCAAAGCCCGGTGACGGAGCCCTTTGGCCATGCACTCGGCAGTGCGGGGAGCACGAAGATGGAATCCTCCTGACTCTGCAGAAGCATCTCGGCGATACCCGCAGTACCGCCAAAGTTACCGTCGATTTGGAACGGCGGATGGTTGTCGAACAGGTTTGGCAAGGTCGATTTTGCGAGCAGCGCCTGAACGTTTTCGTGTGCCTTTTCCGGCTCAAGGAAGCGTGCCCAGAAATTTACGATCCAAGCCCTGCTCCAACCGGTGTGGCCCCCGCCGTGCGAGAGCCGATATTCGAGCGATTTCTTCGCGGCTTCAGCGAGGTCGGGCGTCTTGAGGAACGAGATCTGGTTGCCCGGATGAACTCCGTAAAGGTGGGACATGTGTCGGTGCCCTGGTTCCGGCTCATCGTAGTCTTCAATCCACTCTTGGAGTCGACCCGTCTTTGGGCTGATTTGAAGGGGGGCGAGTCGCTCGAGGGCTTTCTGGACTTCAGCTCGAAACTTTGCGTCGAATCCTGGCTTCTTGACCTCAAGCTCGTCAATCGCCAGCAAGACGTTCGTGAACACCTCGTGGGCAATTTCTAAGTCCATCGTCGAGCCGTAGGTGAACTGAGACGTCGTTCCGTCAGCTTTCTTAAAAGTGTTCTCTGGCGAGTGCGACGGGTTTGTGACGAGCTTCCCAGCTCCTGGAACTCCCACCGGAGCCTCGACGAGGAAGTCAAGAAGAAATTCAGCCGCCCCTTTCATAAGGGGATAGCCGCGTTTTTCCAGAAACACAGTGTCGCGAGTGAACATGAAATGCTCCCACGGGTGTTGGGCGAGCCATGCTGCGCCCACTGGCCAGATTCCCCAAACTCCATCGGCGGGAACTGTGAAACCCCAGACATCGGATAGGTGGTGGACAACCCACCCCCTCGCACCATACATCTGCCTTGCGGTCTTCGTCCCCGAAGGAACAATGGAGTCCATGTAGTCGAAGAGCGGCATATGGCACTCGCTGAGGTTCACCACCTCTGCCGGCCAGTAGTTCATCTGGAGATTGATATTGGTGTGGTA
>JBBRHU010000454.1:0-1957 GCA_038222255.1 Fimbriimonadales bacterium
TGAATCTCTCCGTTTTAACGAGCTCATGGAGTCGACCTATAAAAAGGTTTACAACATGGCGTATCGTTTGACGGGTAGCCGAAGTGATGCTGAGGATCTCACTCAAGAAGCCTATTACAGAGCTTTCAGATCGTTTGGCGATTATGAAGGCGACCGGCCGTTTGAGAATTGGATCTTCCGCATCCTTTCTCGACTATTCTTGGACCTGCTTCGAAGTCGGCGCCGACGCGTCATGACTGTTTCGTACGATAACCCGCTCACCTCTTCCAGGGGCGACGATACCGTGTACTTTGATGTCGCGGATTCGGTTGCCACGGTTGAAGAGCAGCTTGTTAGCGATGCGATCAGTGATGATTTGCAACGTGCGCTCGGTTCTTTGAACGCAGACCAGCGACTTATTGTCACCTTGGCGGACATCCAAGGAATGCCCTATCATGAGATTTCGGATATGCTCGAAATCCCCGTTGGCACGGTGCGCTCACGTCTGCACCGCGCTCACAAGGCACTGCGAGCCCGGCTTGAAGCCGGAAAACCGAAGTCTAAGCCGAAGGTCGGCTTGGGTCGCTTCGCACCCTCCGCAGGATAAGGCAACTCCCATCGCGGCCATGGAATAATCAATTCCATGGCCGACGTTCTTTGGGCACCCTGGCGACTCAGCTACATTGAGGCGACCTCCTCAGCATCCGGCGGTTCGGGTGACATCTTCCTCGACTTACCTGCCGAGAACGACGATGCCAAAAATCTGATCCTCCACCGAGGCACAACTTGCTTCGTGCTCATGAACGCGTTCCCCTATTGCAACGGCCATCTCTTAATCGCGCCGTTTCGACAAGTCGCCGAGATCGACCAGATGCGGGACGATGAACTCTTGGAGATCAATCAGCTCCTAGCGAAGGCCACGAAGTGGCTACGATCGGCCTATAGCCCCGACGGATTCAACATCGGCGTCAACCTCGGTCGTGCTGCTGGAGCGGGCGTCCCGATGCACATCCACTGGCACATCTTGCCGCGCTGGAGCGGTGACGTGAATTTCATGACCACCGTCGCCGACACTCGAGTCATTCCGCAATCGCTTCCGGACAGCTACCAAAGGCTAAGGGAGGCAATAAGTGCTTGCGCTTAATCAGTTAAGAGACCAAGCCCTCGGCTGCATCGCCTGTAGCCTTTCCGAGCGTCGTCTCAACGTCGTCTTCGGCGAGGGTGATCCTGCTTCCCCACTCGTCCTTGTCGGCGAAGGCCCCGGTGACCAAGAGGATCGCTCTGGCAGACCGTTTGTCGGCAAAGCAGGTCAGCTCCTTGACAAAGCCATCGCCGAAGCTGGGCTACGACGAGACCAGGTTTATATCACGAACACGGTCAAGTGTCGCGCCGCCGACTGGTCCACCGGCAAACCCGTGAACCGCGCGCCGACAGAAGAAGAAACCTCCGCCTGCCGCCGCTGGCTCCTCCCCCAGCTCGAACTCCTCGCCCCGAAAATCATCCTCTGCATCGGCGCCCCCAGCGCGAAGAACTTGATCAAAAAAGACTTCAAGATCACCCAAGAACGAGGCCGCTACTTCCCCTGCGCACACGCCAAAGCCGCATTAGCCTGCCTTCACCCTAGCTACATCCTACGGAATATGTATGGCGGAAGCGACGGGGGGTATTCGCTGTTGGTAGAGGACATCAGAAAGGCGTGGGATGGGGCGAGTCGGTTGAATGGCTAGGCATTCGGCCACTTTGATTTGGGTTATTCCTTAGCCGAGTGGTCTGCTCACAAGCTCGTATGCATCCGCTGACAATCTCACCTTCAATTCTTCTCCTCAGCGAGCATCTTCTTGACCGGTCCCCAATGGTTACCCACCTACGGTGTTAGAGTCTGTTCCTCCCTTTTGGTCTGCACCTCATTTCGGGGAACAGGTCAGAACAACAGACCAACTTAGATGTGTCCAGTTGTCGGGCGGCTGACCAAAGAAGG
>JBBRHU010000455.1:0-1900 GCA_038222255.1 Fimbriimonadales bacterium
CGACCCGAGTGAGCTCACCGCCACCGTCGCCACGACCTCGGCGATCAGTGGCAAAGACCTTCAGGGCTACCTCTCAAAAATCCCAGCCAACAAACAGGTCGTTGTTTTGGACACTTGCCACAGTGGCGCAGCGAGCAAAGCTCTTATGTCGGTGAGTCGGTCGGTTTCCGGCGACTATCAGCGAGCCTACGAATCGATCCGCGATGCTACTGGAACCTGGATGCTCGCAGGGTCCGCATCCGACCAGCTCAGCTACGAGTCTTCTAACGTCGAGCATGGAATGCTCACCTATTCGCTTCTCGAAGCGATTGACAAAGCGACCTCCGACGGCCTTCGTCAGGGATCGGGAGACAGCCTTTTTGTTGACGTTGAGCAATGGCTCAAATATGCTTCGGTTCGAGTGGAGTCGCTCAAGAACGAAATCGGTGTGGGTGGTATCCAACGCCCTGAACTCAAACGAGCCTCTGCTGCCTCAAGCTTCGACGTCGGTGTGACGACGAAAGCCAAGCGAGGTTCAATTGGCCTGAAGGCTCCAAAGCCGATTGTCATCATGGGCAACTTTGATCAAGAGCAGGAAGACCCGGCCGGCTTGGAGAAAGGCGTCGAGAAGGCGATGAAGGGTTCCACGCAAGTCAAGTTGTGGACTGAGGTGACCAAACACCCTGGCGTTTTCCGAATCGCAGGATCCTACACCCTCAAAGATGGCGAAGTTTCGGTGAAGGTTGCCATCCAAAAGTTCGATGTCGAAGGAAATCGACAGACCTTGCAGAGCTTCACGCTGAAAGGAACCAAAGCCGAAGTCTCAAAGCTCGCCGAGAGTATCCGAGACGAGGTCGAGTCAAAGATTGTCGAACTTGAGAAGAAAGCCGGATAGAATGAACCCACAATGACGGACACGAAGGCCGCAGAAAAGCTCTCCTTCGGCGAGGCCCCCAAAGAATTTCATGAGGGGTTTACCCTCAAGACCGTCATTGGGGCCATCTTCATTGCGCTCTTTCTCCTTCCTGGAGGAATGTATCTCGGGCTCGTTGCGGGCCAGGGAGTTGGGGACGCGGCAGAGTGGGTCACCATTGTCCTCTTTGCCGAGGTTGCCCGCAGATCCTACGCTCCCCTAAAGAAGCAGGAAATCTACATCCTCTTCTATGTTGCGGCTTCCTTGACCGCAGTTGCGAATGTTGAACGAGGACTAGGTGGCGGTCCGTTTAGCTGGCTGATTTGGAACTCGTATTTCGCTTCATCGCCTGGGGCAGAGACGATTCAGCCGATGATCCCGGCTTGGGCGATCCCGGACATTAAGTCTCAGGCAATCGTCCAACGCGAACTCTGGCACTCAGATTGGTGGCGACCGATCGCCCTGCTGGTCGCTACCGAATTTTGCGGGCGGTTGAGTTGGATGGGCATGGGCTACGCTCTCTTCCGCCTGACGAGCGACATTGAAAAGCTCCCGTTTCCGTACGCTGCCGTGGCCGCGAGCGGCGCGACCGCCCTTAGTGAGGCAGGCACAGAAAGTTGGCGGTGGAGCATCTTCTCCACGGGATCAGTAATCGGGCTGCTTTTCGGAGCGGTCTATGTCGGTATCCCTGTTCTCGCCGGTGCGCTCTTTGGGATGGACTTCGCGATCCTCCCCATTCCGTTTGCTGACTACACGGTCAATATGCAAAACGTTCTTCCCGCAGCCATTGTCGGGTTGAGCTTTAGCCTTGGCAATGTGATGATGGGCTTCGTCTTGCCGTTCGAAATCGTCGCGGGTGCAGCGACGGCGAGTGTCTTGGCAATGGTCGTCGCGAACCCGATCTTGCAGCACTTCGGGATGTTTCCGCACTACCACCCGGGGTCAGATGCGCTCACGACTAAGCTGACGGTGGACATGGACTTCTGGCTCTCGATTGGCATTGGAGTC
>JBBRHU010000456.1:0-1885 GCA_038222255.1 Fimbriimonadales bacterium
CTCTGCACCAAGCGCGTCACAGGCGATCACCGCGGTGATGGCGGAGTCAACTCCTCCAGACGAACCAATGACCACCTTCGTGAAACCGCTCTTCTTCACATAATCGTGGACGCCGAGTACAAGCGCCTCATAGGCTTCTGCGGGTCCTTCGGGGGCAGCTTCGAAGCGTCGTGCCAGCGGTGACACGGGGCCAGCACCTAGTGCTGCCATCTTCACAACATCGAATGGATGGTCAGCATCTACCGGCTCGCGACGCATCCGCGGGTCGATCAACCGAGTTCGGAGAACGTCTTCGTACTCAAGATCGATCACGAGCAGGTCTTCGGCGAAAGCCTTTGCCCGCCCAATAATCGAGCCGTCGGGAGCAAACACGACGCTTTGCCCGTCAAACATCAGCTCGTCTTGTCCCCCCACAAGGTTGCAATAGGCGACATAGACGTTGTGATCAAAGGCTCTTGTCGACAACATGCGCTCTCGCATCGGCCCCTTGCCGAGATGCCACGGCGAAGCCGAGATGTTGATGAGCAGTCTTGCGCCGCCATCTACCGCTTGGTCCCGCGCTGGTCCGTCCGGATACCAAATATCCTCGCAGACCGTGACGCCAAAGCGGAATTCTCCAAGGTCGAAAACAGTTCGTTCTTCGCCTGGTCGGTAGTAACGGTTCTCGTCAAAGACACCGTAGTTCGGAAGTTGCTGCTTGCGATAAACGCCAGCTTGCGATCCATCGTGAGCGATGATTGCTCCGTTAGCCACGTCGGTTCCGACGATCGGCGCCCCAAATACCACGGTTAGGCCCTTCGATGCGGCGCAAAGCTGATCTGTTGCCTGCTGCGCCTTGATCAGAAAGTCGGACTTGAGGAGAAGATCTTCGGGCGGATACCCCGTGATCGACATCTCAGGAAAAACCACGAGGTGCACACCCTGAGAACGTGATGTTTCAATGAGATCCTTCATTCGCTGAAGGTTCCCAGCGACATCTCCCACCACCGCATTGAACTGGCCGAGCGCGATCCGTAGCTGCATGACGTTAACGATGAGGCTACCAGGTTAGGCGAATCGGGAATCAGTCTAAGATAGATCGGAAGCGATGAAAGATGATTGAAATCCGTCTGAATTCTCCAGCACTCGGACTGGTTTGCCGACAATCCAAACGTGAGTCACCGAACCGAGAAACCGCGCGTCGCCTGCATCATTGGCACGCGGCCTGATGCCATCAAAAGTGCCCCTGTCATCCAACGGCTAAACGAGCTGAAGGACTTTGTCGAGCCGATCACTCTGAGCACGGGCCAACATCGCGAGATGCTTGACCAAGTTCTCAAGACATTTGACATTACTCCGGACGATGACCTTGGCTTGATGCGTCACGGTCAAACGCTCGGTGAGATGAGTGGCCGAGCACTCGAAGGACTCGACAAAGCCTTTGAGAAATACAAGCCCGATTATGTGATGGCGCAAGGAGACACTACGACGACCTTCATTGCGAGTCTCGCAGCTTTCTATCGACGTATTCCGTTCGGTCATATCGAAGCGGGCCTCCGTACTGGCGATATTCAGAATCCTTTCCCTGAAGAGTTCAACCGCGTGGCAAGCGCGCTCATTACGAAGCACCACTACGCACCAACCAGCGTTTCAGCTGCGAACCTGGCTCGTGAGGGATACACCGAGAACGTCTTCGTGACGGGAAATACCGGCATCGATGCAGTACTCCAGGTCGCGGACAGGTTCGAGCAATCGTGGTTCCCCGAACATAAAGGAAGATTTATCCTCGTCACGACTCACCGCCGCGAGAACTGGGGCGAGCCACAAAAGCACATTGCCCTCGCGCTCAAAGAAATCGCCGACAAGTATCCAGATGTGCTCATCGTTGTGGCAATGCACAAGAATC
>JBBRHU010000457.1:0-1684 GCA_038222255.1 Fimbriimonadales bacterium
GACCGGTCGCTATTTGCTCTCGGATGAGCTTCGCAAGATCTTCACCCTTTAGAAACGGGGCAAGCCGAACAATAGTGTGCTGGTCATGATCGCGGTGAGCTCGCCTGGCTCTCCTGCCTTCACGATCCTCGACAGGTTCGAACATCCCGTTCACGTAGCTGGCGAGTAAGCGCGCCTCCACGCCAACCTGACCGTACTCCGCACCTTCGGGAGTGATGGGCGAGAATAGGTTGGGATCAACTGCCTCTTTCGCAACGAGCGCTTGTAGGCAGCTGTTGTACCGTCGGGCAGCTTGAGGTTCGCCCCCCCTCAAGGCGCCTGTGAGCGAGGCATTTTCAGCGAGGCTGCTCAGTTCGTTTAACATTCGGCCAATGGGCCGCAAAGATTCGTTTGAATTCATTTAATCCTCCAGTAGGTCGCCGAACCGCTGCCTTAGCTGGGTTCGACCGGTGTGAAGTCTCCACTTCACGGTCGTTGCCGGAATTGCTAGGAATTCCGCGATGTCGGAAACGCTCCAATCGTGGACGTAGTAGAGGTCAACGACCGACCGCAGCTCATGCGAGAATCCGTTGATTGCCTCCCGAATTTGTCGAGATCTGATCGATAAGTGTAGGTCCTCCACGATGCTTGGAGCGTAGGAAAGGATCACGGAATCAAGCGTCGTATGCCTGGCGGTTCGTCCGTAGTGTCTCCCCGCTAAGTTCTTCGCAATTGCACCTAGCCACGGCCTGAACCTATCAGGCGACTGCAACCCTGGAAGCGCTTTGAACGCGACTAGCAACGCTTCTTGAGCGATGTCTTCCGCCGCATCTCGGCAGAGCCGTTTGCCAACCAAGGCCACGAGCCCGGGTCGGTAACGTCTGGCGAGGTGGTCGTATGAACTGAAGTCACCGGCTTGGGCGGCTAACACCCACTCAAGCTCTTGTTCTTGCTCCCACGTCATCACTAATGATTTCCCTACATATCAAGTGAGATCTCAGCGCGGGAATCGGATAGGAGAATATTCAGAAATGAGTTAGGGCGCGATCTCTTCGCCGAAACAGAAGCAGACGCCGTACGGCTCTTTCGCAAAGAAAACTCGGAAACGCTTGCCGTTGTGCGCGTCGATCCGAAGGGCTGAAGGCTCGATGCCGGTGGCGACCATTTCCTCGCGAAATGCCTCGATTGACTTGACGGAAAGGTAGCAACTCGCTTGCTCTGGATCGTCCTTGTTCTCCGAAATCCCAATCGTTGCAGTTCCTCGGCGTAGAGTCGCGCGGTTTTCGTGGCGCTCTACGAGCTCAAAGCCGAGCACTCTTGTGTAGAATGCGACCGCTGGGCCGACCTCTTTGACGGGGAGAGCCATGATGTCTGTGCTTCCGATGGGAAACGCACCGAGGAATTCGATGTTTGAGGTCATTTCGAGATTATCCTTTGTTTGCTTCTCTCGGCGTTTTCACTTGCTTGGGAGACAAAGACACGAGCTTCCGATAGTGATATCCGCGTTTTTCCATGTGAGGTTGAACTGCTTCAACATTCGGGCCGCGTCTTCTGCTCGGCCGAGAGCGGTGTACGCTTTTGCCAGCCCCATCAGCGACCAACCGTTGTTCGGCGAGTGCCGCAGATCCTCTTGATAAACGGTCAGCGCCTCTTCCGCCTTCCCTGAATCTAAGAGTGCTGCGCCGAGGGTGTGGCGGGTTGGGTG
>JBBRHU010000458.1:0-1533 GCA_038222255.1 Fimbriimonadales bacterium
AACATTCCCTCTTCACTCGCCAAACGTTTCGAAGTTTGAAGTCACACGACGCGGTAAGGTTCGACGAGCCAAGCTCTATTACCTCCGAGACAAGGTCGGTAAGGACGCTCGAGTTAAGGAACGACGCTAAGACGTGTTTCCATTCTCCCCTTCATCGTTGCTGGCCCAATTGGCAAACGGCCAAAAGATTGAGCAAGTTGAAGGGGGGACCCGCGAGCTTGTAGATTCGCTCGCAAGAACCCCGATTAGCAAGATTGTCATCTTGTCCGTGGTTCTCACCTTAGTACGGTTCGCTCTGTGGCCGTACCTCAAGAAGACCAAGCCGCACCTTCGAGGCGCCGCTTATCACCTCGCCCGCTTCTTCAGCGACACGATTGATGCAATCGTCTACGCGGCAGTGTTTGTTTTCTTGGTCATCCGCCCTTTTGGCGTCCAAGCATTCACGATTCCGAGCGGCTCGATGTGGCCTTCGCTTTACGTCAACGACTACATCGTTGCGAACAAGTTGATCTATCGATTTACTGATCCTAAGGGTGGAGATATCGTCGTCTTCCGCCCGCCGAGCCATGCCCCACCACCCACCTCGATTTACTTCTATCCTGATGGCGAAGTAAAAGCCGACTACATCAAGAGATGCATCGGCACCCCCGGGGACATCGTTGAGATTCGGGATGGTGTCCTTTATCGAAACAACGAGAAGTGGATGCCAGAAGCAAAGCACCTCTCAGAGTGCGTTGATCCAGCGCAGATGCGGGGCGAAACCTGCGTCAACTTCCGTGAATTTACTGACGAAGAAAAGAAGTCGATGAAGGAAGCCAGCTTTAAGCTGGTGATGAGAAACGGAAAGGTCATCCCGCTAAACTACACGGCGGAGGATGCCAACGCGGCGTTCTCTGCCCACGGAAGCTATTCGACCAGCAAGCCATACGAGATCGAAGACCCCGAGGAAATGAAGCGGCTCATGTCGGCTCCTGCGGTCAAGGTTCCGGCGGGAATGTACTTGATGATGGGCGACAACCGCAATAACTCCAATGACGGTCGCGCTTGGGGGCTTGTGCCTCGCGAAGATATCGTAGGGCGATGTGAAGCCATCTGGTGGCCGCTCAACCGAATGGGCAAGCCGAAGTAGGGGCCTAGCCGAGAAACTCAGCGCCAATCCGCTCTGATTCGAATGGGAAAGTTGCGGCATCAAAGATGATGTCTGCCTCACTCCGATCCTCGACAATCTCACCCCGCGCGATCGCGTGCCATGTGACGAGTTGCAAGAGTGAGGTTCGATTTAGCCCGGCCATCGCCTTGATGATCCACGTGACGCCATTCATGTTTCGGCGAAGGTTGTTGTTCCATGCCGGACTCCGCTCTAGCGCCAGGTCACACCAAATCGCCTCGCTAGCAACCAAATCGAAGACCACTGGAACCGCAGTTCTCGTCGAACTGCTCAGGTCAGAGCGGGTTTGGACTGTGCGAGCGTCATAGATTTCTCCAGACTCCGGGCCACCTCTGCTCATCCATCCGGCGAAACACTCTGGCAAG